>CAYYOX010000164.1:0-11565 GCA_964473065.1 uncultured Planctomycetaceae bacterium
CATGGACATCAGCCCCTATTGGGAAAAGAAGCAAGCGGCCATCGAGTGCTACCGCAGCCAATTCTTCGACAACCAACCGCCCCTCGGCCCAACGTTCATCGAACAACTGCGTGAACGGGCGGCCGTCTGGGGCTGGTCGATCGGGGTGCGCTACGGCGAACCGCTGGCCAGCCGCCAACCGATCGGGCTGGGCAGCCTGCAAGGCTTGATCTGAGTGGACTTTTTCGAATTGGTCCCCTCTCCCAAAGGGAGAGGGGAGTTTGAAGTTCTACGCTTCTTCAACCACCAGCGGCGAATCGGCGGGCAAGCCGTAAACCGTGTCGAAGACATCCATGGCTAGCCTTGCGGCTGATTTCGGGTCGTCGGCCAAGTTCACCTGGAACGACTGTTGCGTGGTTGCTTCCCGGCCGCCGGGAGTCTCCTGCAGTCGGTACTGCTGGAGTTGCTGACCTGCTTGGCCGAAGTACTCGATCGCCCGATCCATTTCCGACTCGTCAAGGGTTTGCGCAGGCAGGTCGAAGCATAATTCACCGCCACTGGAAGAAAATTGAACGAATTTGGTGCCGCTGAAATTCGCCACCACGACCATGGAGTTCTCGTCGGGGCGGGAAAGCACCCGGTCCAAGGCGGAAAGGATCGTGTCGAATCGGTCTTCCACCCCTTGGGAAGTTGTCGTGGTCACGGGCGTATCATAGCCGGGACCGCCCAAATCGGCCGGCACCATCTGCAAGGCGTCTTCGATCTTGCTGGAGATGATTCGGGCCGGCTCGCGGAAATTGTCTAACGAGAAGTCGTACCGTTTTCCCGCCACGGTTTTCAATTTCAGATGGGCCGAGACATTTCCGGCGTCGGAGGAAAGTGATCCGATTTGCTTGCGCTGCACGACCACCCAATCGCCGATCTCGTTGCCCGGCAGATCCAACTCGAGCACTCGGGAAACCAGCCCGAATCGAGTCAGATCCAAGCCGTCCGGTACGCGAACCGAAATACCCCCGGCGCCTGCGCGGAAATAGTAGTCACCTCGCACGAAATCGACCACGCTCGAACAGGCGCCCAGCAGAGCAATCACTCCAAGGAATCCCAACACGCCGATGCCGAAGTACGTGCCCGATGGGTGTTCCACCCTCAACGCGGCCACTTGTTTGTGGAAGTCCTTCATGACGACCGACGGGTTTTCTATGACCAGACCGGGATCCCACAGATAGGCCGCCGCCGCGATACAAAGGGCTCCACCGATCAGGGCGACGATCGCGGTCATCAGCGCCTTGCGCGGCGACCAGGTTGCCGCATCAAAGACCGGCCCGACCGGCGAGTCATGGGCATAGCAGGGGCTCATTTCAATCATCGCGTCACCTCCCCGTTTACAAAGCCCGTCGACGGCGTCGGCGGGATCCCCCTTCGCGCAGTCCGGGGGCGTTTGACGGACCCAAGTAAGTCCCGAGACCATTACAACACAATCATAGCTTGCGGCAGCGAATGGGCAGGACGACAGGGAGGGGTAAGTGGGCCAGCCAAGGTGGTACGAGTAGCTGCGTTCGCCGGAACGTGGTCGTAACCCTAGGACACGCCCCACGTTCTGGCGAACGTAGCTACAAACCCATGAATAATCCGGGTCTAGCCGGCCTCCAGCAGGGCCAACTGGGACTGGTAGTATCGGGCCGCTTGGTCCTGGCCGGCTGCTTTGAAGCGGTCGATGGCCCGCTTGTACATCTTGATGCAGTAGGGGCTCGCGCGGCTGCCGCGGCGCTTGGGAATCTTGGGCAAAAGGACCTGATAGAATTCGACCAACTTCGCGTCCGAGCCGTCGACCTGCTCGCTGATCGCCTCCATCTTGTCGAGCATCTTCGGTACGTAGCGACCCTCCTTGGGGAAACGCATTACGGTGACCGCCAACCCGTCGATGGCCCGTTGGTGCTCCTGCTGCTCGATCAGATAGTCGGCGTACTTCAGTCGGGCTTTGCAGGCGAGGTCGGGACGCTCGGCCATCTCGTACATGGCGACCAGACACCCGTAGTGCTTCTCGCGCTGTTTGCGCACATCCTGGTAGGCTATCAGGTCGTCGAAGATCTCCCAGGTGAAATCGGGAAAGGCGGCGAAGGTCGTGAACATCTTCTCCAACGCCTTGACCATGGCCTTGTTGTGCGTGTTGGTGACGATCCCCTCGCGCGACATCCGGGCGATCGAGCGCCACGCCTCTTCGTTGCCCGGGCAAAGATCGATCACTCGGTAGAGGAACATCAACTGCTCGGGCACGTTCATCTGGGCCTTCTTGACGAACAGAGGATAGACGTTCATGATCAACTCGGCATGACGCTTGTTCTGGGCGTTGAGCCCGACGGTTTGCAGACGCAGTTCCAATTGCCGGTCGGTGATCGCTTGCCCGGTTTGCGGATCGCGCAGATTGCCGACGTAATACTTATCACCCCGGTATCGCCCGAACGATTCCAACGAGAAGGTCACGCTGTTTTGGTTCACGCTGAGCAGTTCGACCCACATTACCCAAGCATGTGACTCACCGTATCTAGACTCACCGCCCACATAGGCGGCCGGAATGCCCATGCTTTTACCCACGCGAGCGGCGAAGTCGGCCTGCATGGCACACACGCCGCCGAAACGCCGGATATTCCGCAACGTATAATCCTGGTCATTCAGCTTGGCCTTCTCGCTGTGAGTTTCGAGCATTTCGCCGTCGTAGGGCACGTCTTTGTAGCACTTGCCGATCTGGCGGATCTTCGAGAAGTAGTTAGACCGAGCCCAATCGCGCTCGTCACGCGGCGTGCGGTGGTTCACCACGTGGACGAGAAATTCCCAAGGCAAACATTGGGCGAGGTTCTTCAGATAGGATTCGCCCCCGGCGAGGTAGGCGAAGTTCTCGAGCGCGCCAATCCGACCGTCGGGCAGCTTGCTCTTCGTGCGCCGCTGATGGCCTATGTAGTCGTAGATACCCTGCTGTTTCTCCCAGGTCACGGCCGTGGCGATGGCCAGTTCGGGGCATGACTCGAGCTCTTGGGAATACTGTTTTCGCAATTCGTTGAACAGTGTGGCGACGCCCCCGTGGTCGTCCTTTTCTTCGATGATCGCGATGAACAACTCTTCCTTGATCTCGGGATGCGCGTCCCACCAGCGAGTCATCGCGTCGAGATCCTCGCCCAAGGCGTCCTTGATGTCGTTTCTGTGCCACTTCTGATATCGATCGGCAAATACCTTGCGCAGCGTCGCATAGGCCGTCCGGGTGAAGAGCTTTTTCTTCTTGAACAAGTCCAGCAGGATCTCTTGGCTATCGTCTTCCAACGCCGATCGATCGAACGCGCCCTCGAAGTCGGACGGCCCGCTCGGTTCGACCGGCTCGCGCGACTTGATCCCCTCGAACAGTTCCGCATCCGACTGCTCGCCGTCATCGGCCGGCGCAGCCACAATCTCGGCAACCGGCGGAGGATTCTCCGGCTCGGTCACGTGCACCTCGAAACTCTGCTCGGCACTCGCCCCGCCGGATACTGTCTCGACCACTTGCACAGTGAAGCGATACGTTCCCGGCCCGGCCTGACCGGGATTCCAGCGGATTGTTCCCCGGCGCGAATCGATCTTCGCGCCCTTGGGGCAATCGGCCGAGAGGCGATACCCAAGCCGGCGGGGCGGATCGTCCGGGTCTTCCGCCTCGACCGTCAACTCCAACAGACCGTCGGCAGCGACCTCTTGCCGCTCGATGGCTTGCAGCACGGGCGGTTGATTCTTCTCCGTAACGAAGATGCGGAACGCGCGTCGGGCCAACGGTTTCTCAGACTTCTCGTCACGTACCTGAACCACGACATCGTACAGCCCGGGCCCTTGCTGTTCGGTGGGGCGGAAAGAAAACCGGCCCGTCTTGGCGTCGATTTCGGCGCCCTCGGGCGCCTTGGCCAAGGAGTAGACGGGCGTCGGCTTCGACCCGAGCCGCCTGGAAGCTTCGATCGCCAAGGAAAGCTCGAAATTGGCCAACTCTTCGACGTCTTGATCGCCAACCTCGGGAATCGTCGCCGAGGAACCTCCGCTAAGCAGAAGCCCTGCGGCCAGGCATCCGAGCAGACCGATGCCGGCCAGGATGACGCCAATGAGCACGGGCGACTTGCGGGCTCGTTTCTTTCTGGCCAAGGAAGAATAGGAACCCTGGTCCTCGGCCAAGGCGCCGAAATCGAACGACTCGGCTTGCTCCGGCGGCTTTGCCTGAGGCTGTGACTTGCGTTTTTTCGATCGATCCGGCATGGCTCATTCTCCAGCCCAGCGGGGAGAAAGCCCCCACACCCAGATGATAACCCATCGCAACCATCCGATCAATCGCCCTTCCCAAGTCATTTGGGGTTGCCATCAGCAGCGAAAGCGACGCAAATGTACTAACCACTATCCACCAACCACTATCCACTACCCATGCACATTGTCCTCCATCAACCCGAGATTGCTTACAACACGGGCAGCGTGGGCCGGACGTGCGTGGCGTTGGGGGCCAAACTGTGGCTGGTCCGGCCGTTGGGGTTTCAATTGGACGATCGACGTCGGCGTCGTGCCGGGCTCGACTATTGGCAACACCTCACATGGGAAGCGGTCGAGAACTGGGACCGCCTGCTGGAACATCTTCCCCGTCGACAAATGTGGTTCTTCTCCAAGACGGCAACCATGCCTTACACGGACGCGCAATTCGAGCCGGACGAGATCCTGGTCTTCGGCAGCGAGACGCAAGGCCTGCCGCCGTCGATGCTTCAGGCCAACCAGGATCGTTGCCTGCGAATCCCCATTCACCCGAATGCCCGCAGCCTGAACCTCTCGGTCAGCGTGGCCGTGGCGGCCTTCGAAGCTCGTCGGCAGTGTGAGGCTATTTAGGGAGCAGCGCCACACGGGCGCGACCAACGGTCGCGGCTTTGTAGAAATCTACTTGATCTCGGCTACGATTAGCGTCTTGTCGTCGCTTGGGCCGGCGCAGTAGTGGGACACGCGATCTAGCACGCACTCGGCCATTTCGAACAGGTTCACGCCCATCGCCTCTCGGGCCACCTCGGCCAGTCCGTCGGTTCCCAACTGTTCGCCGGTCGCGTCGCACGTTTCAGTCAGCCCGTCGGTGTAGAACAGCAGCCGATCGCCCGGCCGTAGCGGCACGGTGTGCTCCGGTTGGGCATCCAGGATATGGCGACGCACGCCGATCATCGAATTCTGGCTGAGCAGTTGCTCGACGGTCCGATCCTTGCGACGCACCAGCAAAGGACTGGGATGCCCGGCCCCGCACCAAGTGATCTGCGAATCGAGCAGATCGATCCTTGCGACGACGAAGGTCAAATATAAGTTCGCTTCGCTGAAGTGGTCGTAGATGAACCGATTCAACGACCGTACGATCCTTGCCGGCGATCGGCCATGCAAGATGCCATAGCGGACTTCGCTGCTTGCCCGAGTGGCCAATAGGGCCGAACCGATGCCGTGGCCCGTGACATCGCAAATCGTGATGTAGCACATCTCCTGATCCGTGACGCGAACCTGACAGTAATCACCGCCCACCTCCTCGATAGGAATGTAGCGAACGTCGACATGAATCCGCGGGTCGCGAACCGGTTTGGGTAGCAGACTGCGATGGACCGTTGCGGCCAATTCCAATTGCCGACGTCGCCGCGTGCGGACGGTCTCTAATTCACGTTCCGTGATAGCCAACTGCCGCTCTAGCCGAAGGATCTCCTCTTCGGCACTGATGGTCTGTGACACGTCCCTACCTCCATGGCCTCTTCATGACGCTGCCGCCCGTCGCCGAGACGCCCGCAACTTCTCCCTGTTTTATTTATATTCCGAAAAGGACCTTCGGCCTCCCCCTGCTGCGGGGGAAACATACTGGCCGGGGACTGGACCGAGACATAACCTTCATGTAGGATAGGGGGTTTCGTTCTTCGACGCCTGCGAAGACCGTACAATCCGCAAAACCGTTATAAAGGAATTCGACTCGTGCCCACGTTCTCTGCCGACGTTTTGACCCGCTTTGCCGCCGACCTGTTGCACGCCGGTGGCCTGAACTTGGAAGAATCGAAAATGGTTGCTCGTAGCCTGATCGGCTCGAATCTGCGGGGATACGATTCCCATGGCCTGGTACGCATCCCGCAGTATGTCACCCAAATGAAGAAGGGGGAGATCATCGCCGGAGCCGAGTTCGAAGTGCTGCGCGAGACACCTTCGCTGCTGACCGTCGACGGGCATTGGGGATTCGGGCAAGTGCAAGCCACGCGTCTGCTCGACCGATTACTCGAAAAGTCATCCGAGGCGGGGGTTGCCGTGGGCACCATGCACCGCTGTGCTCATGCCGGCCGATTGGGAGAATACTGCGAGACGGCCGCTCGGGCGGGAAAGACGATCATGATGATGGTCAACAACCACGGCGCGGCCCGACGCGTGGCGCCGCCCGGCGGAAAAGCGCCCCGGCTGGGTACCAACCCGTTCGCCGTGGGCATCCCCAACGGCGACGAGCCGCTAGTGGCCGACTTCTGCACCTGCGTGGCGGCCGAGGGGAAAGTTCGCGTGAAGAAGATCGCCGGCGAGTCGGCGCCCGACGGTTGGCTGTTGGACGCCGACGGCCAACCGACCAACAACCCGAACGATCTCTACGGCGATCCCCCCGGCACGATTCTGCCGATGGGCGGTTCGCAAACCTACAAGGGATTCGCGTTGAGCCTGATGGTCGAGATCTTCGCCGGCGCGCTGTCCGGCGGCGTGTGTGCCCGGGAAACGCCCATCAACCAGAACGGCAACTGCATCTTCATGATGATCATGGACCCGGCCTCCTTCGGCGGCGCCGACCACTTTGGCCAAGAGGTTGGCAACTTGCTGCAGTTCGTTCGCGGCTGTCCCCGGATCGACGGCGTCGACCAAATCACCCTGCCCGGCGATCCCGAGCGCACCGCCTTGGCCGCAAAGTCGGCCTCCGGCATCGCGTTGGACGAAGGCAACTGGGGCAAATTGGCCACATTGGCCGAGGAACTATCCGTCACCGTGCCGGAAGGCGCCGGCGGCTAAAAGGCTCGGGTTAGCGTCCTTCGGATCGGCCGGATTGGCGCAGTTCGTTGTAGACCCTGCCGTAGATCGGCAGGTGGCGATAGTAGACCTCGAGCATGTAGATCGACAGGCAGGTGACGAAGAGCCGGCCGCCGTGCGGTCCCCATTGGTCGAGCGTGGGGCGGTTCGGGTCCCAACTGCCGCGTTCTCGGCCCGTTTTGATCTGCTGCTCGGGCAACGCTTGACGCATCACATCGTTCCACCGCTTCCAATACTCGCCGCCCATGTGATGGACCGCCTGGGTCGCGTAGTACCAGTAGTAGACATCGCGGCCACGGTCGAAGTCGACCAGATGTTTCGGCTTCGTGATCCAATCGATGCCTTCGATTAGCCGGGGATCGTCGCGGGCCCAGCCAAGATACTGCCGACACAACAGGCCCTCGGCCGTCATCGACAGCTTCACTTCGCCGCCACGCCGATAGGGATAGCGGCTGCCGTCGTTCCGGGCGACCTTGTCGAGAAATCGCTCGATGCGACGGAGATTGTCCGCCGGCACGTCCAGGCCCGCCATCTTGGCGCTCTGCAACGCCATGACGATCCAGCCGGTCACGGAAACGTCGCTATCGCTGTTGGGACTATAACGCCATCCGCCCTCGCTACTTTGCGAATCCAGGCAATACTGCACGGCCTTCTGCGCCGGTTCCTTGTACTTCTCATCCTTCGTCATCCCGAACAACTCGCACGCGGCGATCGCGCATTGGCCTTGCGTGTAGAAGCGATGGTGGATCGGTCCCTCATGGTAGAAGTTCCCGTCGTCGTCCTGCTCGGCCAGCAACCACTTCCATCCGCGAACCACATTCTGGCGAAACTGGCCCTTGCGATGCGTGTTGCCGCCGCCCTGAAAGGCCAACAGGGCCATGGCAGTTGCCGCCACCGGGTTGTCCATATCCTCGGGGATTCCGTGGTTAAAGGGGCCGGCCAAACTCCAGGAGCCGTCCTTACGCTGGTTTCGTGCCAGCCAACGCAGCCCGTCTAGCACGGCGCCCTCGGTCGTGGCGTTGCCGCCGTAGCGACCCAGCAAAGACTTTTTGCTACCTTCTTCCCGACCGGTCAGGGCCAGACCGATTTGCGTCGACTCGATGTCGCTGGTGGCCATCAGACCGTCCGGCTGAACGACCAGATCGCTGGGCGTGGCAAAGGGGTCTTCCACCTCGGGCAAGTCGCTGAGCGAGAGGATCGGTTCCTCGATCTCTTCGACGTCGTCCACGCCCAGCGGAGAATCGAACTCCAATTGGTCGCCCAACTGTTCCGCATAGACCGTCTCGACGTTCAAGCTGATGCGTTCGTCAGATTTCATCGTCACGGCCAGGAGTGCCAAGATGATCAACACGCTCATGTGAAAGACCGCGCTGATCAGCCAGGGAGGCGCATATCGCATCGCGGCGGAAGCAGGTTCCTCCTCGCCCGGCGGCCTGTCAGACGGCTTGGCTTCGGACGCGGCATCCGTGGTGGTAACCACGATCGGCCAAGTCGACGTCGGCGCTGCGGCTTGCGGTGGTCCCATAGACTGAGCCTGCGGCAAACTGTTTCTCACAGCAGCCGACGGTTGTGGCCCTACGCGCGCTTGACCTTGGGGGTCTAACGCCGCCATCGAGATGCCTCCTCAATCCCGCAGTTCCTTAGTTCTTCGCCACACGAAATGTCGAGTTGCGAGAACGGCCTCATCTACCACGAGTTTACCGGGCGAACATGGTGCTGTCAAGCGACTTGGCTCGAAAAACAGGAGAACGGCAAAGTTGGGAAACTGCTTCGGCCGTTGGGAGTTGCCGCACTTTGACGGTTCTAATAGTCGATTCGCGGGGAGTCGCCAAGGATATTCCCGCCGAAGAAATGGCCGGTTGACGCAGATTTCCGCACAAAAACTGGGGGACACCCTCGACGCGGGCCGACACTATGGTAAAATCCAGTTTGGCTGGACGGCATTTAGGCCGCATCAGCCAGCACCCATGACGCGGGGTGGAGCAGTCCGGTAGCTCGCGAGGCTCATAACCTCGAGGTCGCAGGTTCGAATCCTGTCCCCGCCACTTTCCGTAAACTCTGCCGAATCAAGTACTTAAGTTACCTGCCGATGGTCGGCAGTGCGGCCTGGAATCCGAGGGCCAAAACCGTACATACGGTTTTGCGTTAACCTGGGAGGGCTGCACAATGCCGCGACTCACTTCTTCCGTTCCAAAGTACTGCAAACACAAAGCCAGTGGCCAGGCGGTTTGCACGATCCGGGGCAAGGACTTCTACCTTGGCCCGCACAAGTCCAGGGCGAGCCTGATCGAGTATGACCGACTCATCGGCGAATGGCTGGCGGCCGGGCGATGCCTGCCGGTGGAGGACTCCGATGGGCTGGCCGTCTCCGAATTGATCCTACGGTACTGGCGGTTCGCCCGGGGGTACTACGTCAAGAACGGCCAGCCGACCGATACCCAGTCGCATATCCGGTCGACTCTGCGGGCACTCCGCGAGGTCTACGGCCACACACAAGCGGTCGATTTTGGTCCCCTGGCGCTGCGGACCGTCCGCGAGAAGCTGCTGGTGCCGGGCCGCCCCCGGAAATATGTGAACTACCAAACGTCTATCATCGTCCGCATGTTCAAGTGGGCCGTCGCCGAGCAGTTGGTGCCCGTCACGGTTTTCGAAGCACTGCGAGCCGTGCCGGGATTGAAGAAAAGGCGGACCACTGCCCCCGAGGGTCCAGGCGTCAAACCGGTGCCCGAGGCCGACGTGCAAGCGGTCCTGGGGCACTTGCCGCAGATCGTTGCCGATATGGTGCTCGTGCAACGCCTGACGGGCTGCCGGCCGTCCGAGGTCTGCATCATCCGGCCCGGCGACATCGACCGTAGCGGAGACGTGTGGACCTATCGGCCCGAATCCCACAAGACGGAGCATCACGGCAAGGAACGGGTCATTTTCATTGGTCCGAAGGCACAGCGGCTCTTGACACCCTATCTGTTGCGACCGGCGGAAGCGTACTGTTTCGACCCACGGGAATCTGAGACGAAGCGAAGGGGAAGGGCGCACGCAAACAGAAAGACGCCATTATCGTGCGGGAATCGACCAGGAACAAACCGCAAGCGGCGGCCGATGCGGCGGGCGGGTGAACAATACACGACCAGCAGCTACCGGCGGGCGATTCACCGGGCGTGCGATTTGGCCGGCATCGACCGATGGGGGCCGAACCGGTTGCGCCATTCCGCGGCCACCGAGGTCCGCCGGGAATTCGGCCTGGAAGCGGCCCAGGTCGTTTTGGGGCACGCTTCGGCCGACATTACGCAGACCTACGCCGAGCGGGACGCCGAGCTGGCCCGTGACGTGATACGGAGAATTGGTTAGACTGTTAGAGTAAAACAACTTCATTGCCGGGCTGCGGTTGATCGCCGCTTAGGCTGGCCGGCTGTCGTGGCTTCACCTACCGCCATGACAGCCGGCTGGTCGGCCCGGAGAAAGGTAGGTGTATGAAAACTGAACGGTATTTCATTCTGTCGTGCCCGTACCATGTTGATGACAGCAACAACTCGGAGTTTGAGAATGTTGTAGCGGAACTCGATGACTTGACAGCTGAGGAAGCTGAGCTGGTGGCAAAGTCACTAGAGGTGGGCGAGGCATCGCCGGATCCAGAAGACGTCCCGGATGTGAGTGTGTGGTGCGCAAGTGAGTTCTCATCTCGCAGGAACATGGCATGGCATTTGATCCGTCTTAGGAGAGCTAAGGAGACTCGCGAGGCTTTGTCCAATCCAGACACTGACTATGACGACAGGCACTATCGCCTCGCCCGTGATGCCGTGTGGTGCGCTGAGAAGTTGCGTAAACTCCGAACCTCGGATACGACTGGCCAATCACAAGGGCGGTTTGAGGTGCATGACACTGCGACTGGAAAAACGTTGTTTTTCGATATGAATGACACCGTACGATGCTGGGGCCCGGTAGATGACCCGTCTGAGCAAAAGTTGCAATTCGATGGATTGCCGGGAGGGGACGTCAAAGTGACTTTGTATCGGCACAAAGAGGGACACTGGACGAAACTGGACGAAAGTACGTCATGGGGTCAGCCAGAGCGGGAGCCGCCCACAGTGACTCGCATCAGTGACGCCGAGGCGGCCGACTGGCTTGTCAGGAACGGTTTTCCGGTTCCGAAGGAGATATCCCACCTTGCGGATGCGGCTTTCTTCACGCCCGGTCCACCCGCAACCAAAAACAACACTGTTAACAACGGGATGGCAGCACCGATTGGGTACATACATCCCCCGGCAGCGGAACATCAAGAACACGAGGTTGAACCGCGACTTCAAGTTGACCTGAAAACGATGAATGAGCAAGGGTGTCGAGAAGCAGCAGTAACGGCAGACGGGCAGGGATCGCCCCCTAATGATGCAAACGCTGAACAGTCCGAACGGACAATGGACACGAAGACGGGCACCGAAGAGAACTCGGTAAAGGCTGTGCCAGAGAACTCGGACATCGTGACGTCGCCTTGTGTCCTATTCGCGTTGCACTACCGGAAAGGTCAGCCATTCCCAAAGA
>CAYYOX010000165.1:0-623 GCA_964473065.1 uncultured Planctomycetaceae bacterium
CTCAACGGCGGCGGAGTATCTTCCGATCGGTCCGCCCTGTTTTGGGAAAGCGCCGTATGGAGCGTCGGCAACAAGCCGCCGTCGTCGGGATACGTTCCCGCGAGAAAGACGAGCATCGCGCCGAGGTAGGAGACGCCAATCGCCACCAGCAGCGAGGCCGCAATGGCCCAACGCCCCAACCACGCAAGCCGTTGCCCAAAGGCCTTGCGATGCCGCAAACGGTGCGAGAAGTCGACCGGCATGGGCACGTCTCGCAGGGCCGCGTCCAAAGCCTCTTCATCTGCCAGCACGGCCTTGCGCACCCGATCGCAAAGCCCGAGCGGAATGTCCACGTTGTTGATCCATGCGTCGAGCCCCTCGTCGTCGGTAAGCACGGCCATGCGCAAACGCCGCGACAACCCGTCAGGAACGGGCGCCGCCCGCAGTTGGGCATCCTGCTCAGCGTCGAATTGTGGATCGGATCGTGACATGGTTCGGGAATCTGTAGGGTGGGTCGAGCAGCGAAGACCCACGCGGGAAAACTCTAATGACGAAATCCGAATGACGAAGTACGTTTCTTCCTTTCGTCATTCGTCATTCGTGCTTCGTCATTATTCTTCGCTACAACTCATTATCCTTTACGA
>CAYYOX010000165.1:633-2549 GCA_964473065.1 uncultured Planctomycetaceae bacterium
CACTTCGCCCGTCACCACCGGGACAAGCCCCGTGGTGGCGTTCACAGTTTGAGTATTAGCTACTAGCCCCGCTGGGCATCAAGTATTCCCTGAGTCGCGAGCGGGCGCGGCTTACTCGGGAAAGGACCGTACCGAGCGGGATTTCCAATTCGTCGGCGACCTCTTGGTGTGTCAGTTCACCCACCACGACCAACAGCAACGTCTCGCGAAGTTCGGCTGGCAGTCGGGCTAGGGCCTGTTGCATCTCGTCGGTCAACTCGTCGCGCAGCGGGTCGTCGCCCGGACAACTGATCTCGATCGGTCCGTCGCCGGTGGAGACCGTCGGCAACCGGCGTCGCCGCCAGAAGTCGGCGGCCCGGCGTCGCAGGATCGCGGCCAGCCACGCACGCGTACTTACCCCGGAGCGAAACAACTCTCGGCTTCTCCAGGCCGAACGGAACGTCTCTTGCAGCACATCCTCGGCCTCGTGACGATCGCCGAGCATGCGATACGCCAGCCGATATAAATCGGGCCCGTGATCGACCACCAAGCGGTTGAATTCGGCCAGTGATAGCGCCAAGTTTGCCTCTCCCGGGAATTCCGACCGCGCACTGGCCGCCGGCGCACCCTCATATGACTATTCTCGACAATCCAGCCCGATTATTCCCCCCGGGAAGCCCATCTTCGTAATTGTAGACGATTATTCGCCTCCTACAAGAACGCCGGCCGGCTTGCAGCCTGCCGTGGTGGTGGGTATAATTACCTCGGACGGACTGGTTGCCTTGAATTCTCATGTGATTTGGAGTATTCGCTGCCGTGGTTAATCTGCGCGGGACACTCAAACCTCGAAATTATCTCTCCCGCCGCGAGCAGTTTCGGCTGCTGACGTTGGTGCTGGGGCTGGGGCTGGTGGCGTTCATGATGGACCATGTCCGGCGTCCGGAAAACTGGGACTGGTTCTTTGCACTGGACGACGATCAAGCCGGTTCGGTTGAAGAAGAGACGGCGCCGATCGATACGCGGATCGCGCCGAAACGGGCCCAAGAAGAAATCCCCGGGACGTTTCACTCCCCGCCGCAAGCCGAACCGGCCGACACGTCCGCCGCCGCAGAAGGTTACTTTCCCGGCGTCGAACCGAAATATCTTGCGGAGGTGCGCGACGATACGCCTTTCCGCTATGCCGAGCGACACGCCTGGTTCAATCTGCTCGACGTGCTCAATCGGACCAAGCAATCCGAACTGCGCGGGGCCGCCATCGGTCAGGCCACGTTCGCCCAATTGTTTCAACAGCCGGACGACTATCGGGGCGAGTTGGTCACGATCCGCGGCGTGGTTCGCCGAGCCCATCGGCTTAGCACGCCCGAGAACGACGTGGGCATCGAGACCTTTTACCAACTTTGGATTTCGCCCGACGATCATCGGTCCTCGCCGATCGTGGTCTATTGCTTGAAGCTGCCGTCGGGGTTCCCGCTGGGGATGGATCTGCGCGAGGACGCCCAAATCACGGGTTTCTTCTTCAAGCGTTGGGCCTACAAGGCGGCCGACATGGTCCGCACGGCCCCGGTCCTGGCCGCTAAGACGCTTGCATGGCAGCAGCCCGTCGAGTCGAGCAAGCCGCCCTCGACCGATCCGATTACGCTCGGGGCAATCGTCGGCGTCTCGGCGCTTGCCAGCGGGATCGCCCTGTTCTTCGTCCTCAGGCGAACCAAAAAGTCGGCCGAAACGGGAGATTAGTCGGATGCACCACTTCGTACAAATCTTGGCCGTCGTGTGTCTGATCGTCGTGACATGCACGGCCAACGAGCCGGCCGCGGCACTAGATGAACTGACGGATGTTCCGGCAATCTCCGGGCCGCGCCAGCTGTTGCGACTGTTCGGCATCGACGATAGCCAGATGCGGCATCTGGTCGACCGGCGGCCGCTCCGACCGGATTGGT
>CAYYOX010000165.1:2559-11525 GCA_964473065.1 uncultured Planctomycetaceae bacterium
CCAGACCGAACTGGCCGAGTTGATGGCCGACTCGCAACTGATCCAAGCGTCCGCGGCCCATCGCGGCGAGGTCTTTTCGCTGGCCGGGCGCGTGACTTCGGTCGAAGTGCGGCGGCCCGTGCCGGAAGCTGCCCGACGGCTTCAGTTGCCGCAGTACTACCGTTGCGAGTTGATCCTCGACGACCCGAACCAAGACGACTCAGACCAACCGGTGGTGATCTACGCCCGCGATGTGCCAAGTGCCTGGCAGGAAGGCGGCACGCCGAACCAACGGGCCGGCGCCTTGGGGCTGTTGCTGAAGTTTGCCGGCGAAGATCCGCAACGCGCCTTGCCCGTCTTCGTCACGCGACGCGTGGCCTGGTATCCGGACACCCTGTTGGGCAACCTGGCAGTGGACGTCGGGCTGTTGGAAGAAGTCGAGGACCGCAAGCGGCTGACCGCCCGCGATCGGGAAGCCTTCTACCAACTTTTAGCGGCCATGCGGCGCGCCGAGCCGGGCCAATTGATTCGCCAGGCCCGAGGCCAGTTGAAAGATCTCGATCCCGGGCGGAAACGGACCGACGAGCAAGGCAAGGAACACTACAGCGTGGCGCCGTTGTTCAACGAGGCGGAAACGGTGCGCGGCCAGTTGGTCGTGCTCACCGGCACGGCCCGGCGCGTGATTCGCATTCGCGTTGAAGATCCGGACATCGTCGAGCGGTTCGGGATCGACCATTACTATCAGCTCGCCCTGTTCACCGACGACTCGCAAGACAACCCGCTGATCTTCTGCGTCACGCAACTCCCCGAGGGGATGCCCATCGAAAACGACCCCAGCTACGGCGAGCACGTCTCGGTGGCCGGCTTCTTCTTAAAAACCTGGGCCTACCACGTCGACGACCCCGCAACCCCGGCCGACGGCCGCTTACAGTTGGCCCCCTTGTTGATCGGTCGCGAACCGGTCTGGCATCGCTACGACCCGCCCAGTCGCAACACGCTAGCCGGCGCAATAGCCGGCGGTCTGTTCGTCCTAGCGATGTTAGGAATCTGGCTAGCGATATGGCGCTACGGCCGCAACGACAGAAAGTTCCACCGCGAAACCCTATCCAAAGCCAATGTCGGCGATGAAGAAGTCACCCTAGACCAACTAGAAGCCAACCCCGAAACCACCCCCGATTTCAGCCGCTTAGAAGAAGGTTTTGGTGAGACGGATCGTCAGTGACGACCGTGACCGTATCGGCCAAGCCATTTTCTCCCAACACGGTGACTTTCGTTATGGAATTGCAACAACGTAAAGCGGTTGTCGGAAATCCCAGAAAGAGACAAAGTGGCAACGCAACTCAGTGCTAAGTAGGCCCGAAGGAGAAAGAGTAGGCTGCCCCTTTTCGTGCCCAAGCCTTATCGAGCCTTCCGTTTCTTGCTAGATTTCTTCTTGCCAGAGTTCTTACCTTTCGAGAGCTTTGCCAGTTTTTTCCTGATGGCTAGGAAGTGGCCCGCCAGGTGTTCCTTCGCCTTGGAACCTCCCAGATCTGCCGCGACCCGAAAGAGTTCACGAGCCTTCTCGAGCCGCCGGCTACTATTCTCGGCAGTGCGGAACAAGAGTTTTCCGTGGCACAAGAAATGGCTGGGTTCTCCCGGCGCGCAGGCCTCAGCCAGTTCGTATGCATCAAGCGCACCCGCCACGTCTCCTGCGTCATCCAGAATATGTGCAAGCTGGTGATGCCCAGCGGCATCACACGGGTTGCTAGCAAGAAGTCTGGTTATTATGTCTCTTGCATCTTTCTTTCGACCGCAAGTCCGTAAGCCTTTGACTTTCTCATGTAACGCGGGCACAAAATCGGGATACGAGTCGAGCACACTATCAAGCTCTCGAAGGGCAGCAGCGATCTGCCCCTTCGCAGCCTTCTGTTGTGCAAGCATGACTCTCAACGCAGGTTCATCGGGGGTTGCGGCCACTGCCGCCTCGAGCACTTCTAGGCTCATTTCCGCTTTCTGATTGTTGCTGAAGGTCATCTTCCCTGGATTCAAGCTCCATATGATCTGGAGCAACTTTATCGCGGACATATGCAAGGCGTCTCGCAGGAATTCGATGTACTCCAGATCACCTTGGAGCCCGCCAATATCGCCGACACCCTTTTCTTTGAGAAGGATAAGTTTCTTCCCATTTGCGGCGGCAAAAGTCTTTTCTTCGACTAGCCACTCGGATGTCCGCCACTCGTCCTTGCCTTCGATTTTGTCCCTTCGTGTCAATATCCCAACGAAAAGCTCTGCTTCCAAGATTCGCTTCTTCACCTTCTCGGCTACCGTGTTGGCTTCGGCTTTCTCGCCAGAAATGCACCGCACTCCCATTTCGCCGAGCAAAGACCGGAAGAACTCGACCACTTCAAAGTCAGCATCAGCGAAGCTATGTCCAAGAAACGCTGTCCGCTCGATCAGGATCTTTCCTTCCAGAAAAACCGTGCCGCCCTGCTGAGTCTGTTCGTGCCCTTCATGCTCTTCTGTTTGGTTCTTCTCTTGAATTGAGCCTGCGCGACTCAGCGGGATCATTGAATTGTCTGCCACCGTACTACGCTCCTATGTGCCACAAAAAGAGAGTTGAGGCCGTTCAACATCAATAAGACATGCATATTATCACGCTCGACAGAGATTCACGCAAGAGACCTACGGATCGTCGCTCGCGAGCCGTTTACTGCCCCAGGGCGTCTTTGGACGGAAAAGAGGTCAGAACGGCCTTCCGCACAGTAGATAGTTCTGGCCCCTTTTCCATACCACCAAGCGGGAGCAATTGGGGCGAAACAGTAGGAAACCGGCACCGCGTCAGTCAAGCAGGTCTTTGTAAGCCTTGGGGTTTGGGCTCATACCGTTCATGGCCGCGAGCACCTGCATGATGACACACTGGTTCTTAAGTAACTCGCGCAACACTCTCTTTTCCGACACATCATCGAAGTTCCCCACGAGATCCAAATCTGTCTTCACCAGACGCCTCCCAAGTTCGTCCGCCAATTCCTTGTCCAAAGACACAGTCCGTTCCTTTCATCGAAGTGATGGGTTAAGCAAACATGAGCACACGCGACACGAGCGAATCCGGCATTACTTTAAGCGACCGTTTTGCGTGCAAATATTGTGCCACCTACTTTGACTGCCACCTTTTGTTAAGACGGGGAAATGACGCACTTTAGGGGGCGACATTGCCGAGTCTTGGCTGCCAGTCAGCAGGACGAGACTGCCATTTTGGCACAAGGTCGGTTCAGTGGAGGCGGTTCGGTCGCAAACGCTGCCTGCAGGGGGTCTTTGCGGGATCGAATGGAGGCGGGGTGCTGCTAGCGTCGGAGAAGACGGGTCGATCGGCGGGTTGGGGGATTGGTGACGCAAAGCGGTTGTCGAAAAGCGTGCCGACTGCGTCGGCGGGATCCCTCGGGACGCAGCCCGAGGGCTTTGATACGGGGATTCTCGTGTCGGGCAATTCGCGGATGGGTGGCACACGTTCAATCACGGGCTGAGTCAATTCAGAAGAAGTCTCACGCAAAGGCGCTAAGACGCTAAGGAAGCGAAATGGCAACACCTCTTTTGCCTCTCTCTTTGCGTCTTAGCGCCTTTGCGTGAGGCGATTTGTATTCTTGTTCTGGCCATGGATTGCGCGTGGGTCTTCGTGCCTCGACCCACCCTACGACGAAGACTCTATGCGTACAACCATCTTCTGTCCCGGGTTGAGCGTGACGGGGCGTTAATGACGCAAAGCGGTTGTCGAAAAGCGTGCCGACTGGGTCGACGGGATCCCTCGGGACGCAGCCCGAGGGCTTTGATACGGGGATTCTCGTGTCGAGCAATTCGCGGATGGGTGGCACACGTTCAATCAATGGCGCCCGGCGTGTTCGGTTGATCGAGTTGCAATTGTGCCTATCCGGCTGTCCGATCGTTTTCCTGCCGCTCCGTCGGGGGGGGGATGGAAAGCCCGTGCGCAATGGAGTTTTTCGCCTTTTCTTTGTAGAATTTGGCCACAACCGATTCAACCCGGTTTCTCCGGGGATTATGATGGGGGATCGGGGAATCTTCCCGGGTAACCCTTCGGCCCAAGGCTTTCGACTCGCGGCCCATGAATCACAGAAAACGTTCTCAAACCTCCGATCGACCCCACGTCGCCCTGATCGTGGAGACATCGTTGATCTCCGGGCGAGAAATCCTCCACGGGATTGCGCAATATGTTCGCGATCACGAGCCCTGGTCGATCTACCATGAGCCGCGAAGCCTCGACGCCTCCGCGCCCGGGTGGCTCAAAACGTGGCAAGGCGACGGGATTATCGTTCGATTGCAGAACGAACGGCTCGCCGAGGCCGTGTTGCGAACGGGTCTGCCGGTCGTCGATGTGTTGGGCGTCGTGAACAATCCGTCCGTGCCGTTGGTTCACGTCGACAACGAAAAGATCGGGCAGGTCGCGGCCGAGCATCTCCTGGAACGCGGGTTTCGCCAAGTGGCCTTTTGCGGGATTCGGGAACTCAATTGGTCCCAGCAGCGACATCAATCCTTTGCCAAGGCGGCGGCCGGCTGCCGGTGCCGCGTCTATCGGCTTCCGTCTCGCAGCCGCACCGATTCCTCCTGGGAAACTCAACAAGAGCGATTGGCCGACTGGATCCGCCGTTTGCCCAAGCCAATCGGCCTGATGGCCTGTTACGATCCGGCCGGGCAGCGAATTCTGGAGGCCTGTCGCCGTGCGGGCGTCAGCGTGCCGGAAGAGGTGGCCGTGGTGGGTGTGGACAACGACGAGACGGTCTGCGAGGTCTGCGATCCGCCGCTGTCCAGCGTGGCGGCCAACCATGCGCGTGTCGGACGCGAGGCGGCCCGACTCTTAGATCGAATGATGCACGGCCACCCGGCGCCGCGTCGACCCACTTACATCGAGCCGACCGGAGTACTTGCCCGGCAGTCGAGCGACGCCTTGGCCATTGGCGACGCCGACGTAGCCGCCGCATTGCGATTTATCCGCTCCCGGGCGAGCGAGGGGATCACCGTGGCCGAGGTGGTCGAGCACGTGTCGGTCTCGCACAGCACGCTGAAGGACCGCTTTCGCCGGCTGTTGGGGCGCTCACTGCACGAGGAGATCGTTCACACGCGGATCAAACTGTGCAAGAAGCTGTTAGTAGAAACCGAGTTGCCCATTCGGCAGATTGCCCTGGAGACGGGCTTTCGCCACCAGGAGTACATGGGTGTGGTCTTCAGGGAAAAAGTCGGCAAGACGCCCGGCACATTTCGCAAGGAAACCAAAAGATAATACAAAGCCGCGACCGCTGGTCGCGCCAGGGAAACAACACCACTTCAGTCAACGGAAAACGATCATGAAAGCACGACTTGTCCCCCTTTATTTCGATCCCGGTAAGAACGAGGATTTCGACAAGCAACTCGACGCCATGAAGGGCCTTCTGGCCGACGAGGTGGAATTTCTCGACCCGTTGCCGCTGGGCTCGGCGCTGCCGGAGTCGGAGGCCGTCGTGTTTCCGCAACTGTTGCGCGAGGCCTATCGCCGGCTGAGAGACTTCCAGGCCATCGACCGGCCGATCCTTTTCATCACCTCCGAGTTCGGTACGCTGTCGATGTGGGATTGGGAGATCGCCAGCTACATGCGGGCCGAGGGCGTCGAGACGATTGCCCCCTACACGCCCCAGCAGGCCAAGCTGGTCTGCCACGCTTTGGGCGTCAGCCGCGAGTTGCACGACACGACGTTCCTCGCCTATCAGGACGATCCGGGCGAAGGCTTCCAGCCGGAAATCTTCAAGCGGTTCTACTGGTGGGAAGACGAGTGCACGCGGCGGATCAAGGACAAGTTCGGGGTGAAGATCGTGCGGAAGAGCTTCAAGAAGCTCGGCGCCGAGGCCAGGGGAATCTCCGATCAAGACGCCGACGACGCGTGGAAAGCTCGCCAAGTGCCCACCGACGGCGTTTCGCAACAGGCCATCCGCAGCGCCATGAAGCTCTATCTGGCCGTGCGCGGCGAGTTGGACCGCGATCCGTCGATCCAGGCCGTGGGCATGAACTGTTTGAACGAGTCGCACTTCGCCGACACCACGCCCTGTTTGGCCTGGAACCTGTTGCACCAGGAACGAGGCATCACTTGGGGTTGCGAGGGCGACACGATGTCGATGCTCACCCAGCACATCCTCTACAAGTCGCTCGGCGCGCCGATCATGATGACCAACTTCTACCCCTTCCTGCTCGGCGGCGCGGCGCTGAAGCACGAGCGGATCGATGCGTTTCCCCAGGTGAAAAGCGAACCGGAGAACCACATCCTGATCGCCCATTGCGGCTATGTGGGTGTCATCCCGCAACAGAACGCCGCGGAGTGGACCTTGCGGGAAAAGGTGTTGGCGATCGTCGACCAGAACGCCACGGCCATCGACGCCCGACTGCCGGTGGGCCCGATCACTTTGACCAAGCTGCATCCCTCGCTGGCTACGCTGACAGTGGCCGAGGGCAGCATGGAAGGCTACGCCCAGTATCCCAACTCCGACTGCCTCAACGGCGGCGTGATCAAGGTCCGCGACGGCCGCAAGATCATGGACTCGCTCGTCTCGCACCACTATCTGGTCATGACCGGCCATCACCTCGACGACATCCGCCTGCTAAGGCAAGTCTTCAACTTCGAAATCGACGAAACCTAAAACGCAGAACGTAGGGTGGGTCAAGGAACGAAGACCCACGCGTTCAACTCGTATAACAGAACAACTCACAAGGAGAACCAATGAAACAACTCAACATCGCCCTGTTGGGCTACAAATTCATGGGCAAGGCCCACAGCTACGCCCTGATGGCTACGCCGTTTTTCTTCAAAACGGGCATCCAGCCGGTCCGCAAGGTGATCGTCGGCCGCAATGAAGGGCCGCTGAAACAGGCGGCCGAGAATTTCGGGTGGGAAGAGTATTCGACCGACTGGCGCGAGGTCGTTCGACGCGACGACATCGACGCGGTCAGCATCGTCACTCCGCCGACCGTACATGCCGAGCAGATCATCGAGGCGGCCCAGGCCGGCAAGCACATCTTCTGCGAAAAACCGTTCACGGTCACCGTCGAGGAGGCCGAGCGATCTCTCGAAGCGGTCACCAAGGCCGGCATCAAGCACATGCTGGGGTTCAATTACCGTCGCGTGCCGGCGATCGGGTTGGCCAAGAACCTGATCGAGTCGGGCCGGCTCGGCAAAATCTATCACTTTCGGGCCGTCTACCTGCAAGACTGGATCATGGACCCCGAGTTCCCCCGGATTTGGAAACTCAACAAGGCGATCGCCGGCTCCGGCAGCCATCACGAACTGTGTACGCACATTGTCGATCTGGCCCTGCACTTGGTCGGCGGGATCAAGCGCGTGGTCGGCATGGAAGAGACGTTCATCAAGCAGCGCCCGGCCGAGGCCGCCGGCGAGCAGTTGGCCACCAAGCTGACGGCCGAGAAGGGCACGACCATGGAAGAGGTCGACGTCGACGACACGACCCTCTTCATGGCACGCTTCGAGAACGGAGCGGTCGGCACCTTCGAGGCCACACGATTCGCCTCGGGTCGACGCAACCACAACCGGATCGAAATCAACGGGTCGAAGGGCTCGATCGTCTTCGACCTGGAGAACATGAACCGGCTGCAATACTACAACGCCGACGACCCGCAGGACGTGCAGGGGTTCCGGTCGATCCAGGTCAACGAGGACTGCCACCCGTACATCAGCGCCTGGTGGCCGCCGGGCCATGGGATCGGCTATCAGAACTCGTTTGTGAACCAGTACGCCGATTTCTTCCAGGCGATAGCCGACGACAAGCCCTGTACGCCCGACTTCGCCGAAGGGCTCGAAAACCAAAAAGTGCTAGAAGCGGTCACCGACTCGATCGCCGCCGACGGCTGGCAGGAGGTCGACTGACGGGGCAGAGTGATTCCGAGGGTTTTCCGTTTAGCCGCCGCGGCCACGCGGTGTTAAGCGGCTAACACCGCGTGGCCGCGGTGGCTAAACGGACTTCCCCCGAATCGCGAGAGCCCCTGGTCCCTAACCCCTTTCTCAGGGCTGCCAGGCCACTTGGAAACCCGGCCCGGGCATGGTAGAATAGATAGTTTCAGGTGTCTTCTATCCTACTTGCTTGGGAGTTAGTGAATTGAACCAACAACAAGACGCCCCTCGACGTATCGCTGTGGTTGGCGGCGGGATTTCCGGACTCGCGGCCGCCCATCGGCTGGTCGAATTGGACCCTTCGTGCCAAGTGACGCTGCTGGAGGCGGGCTCGCGACTCGGCGGGGTCATCTCGACCGTTCACGAGAACGGGTTCCAGGTCGAGCAGAGTGCCGACAACTTCATCACTACGATCCCTTACGGCCTGGACCTCTGCAAGCGGTTGGGGCTGACCGATCACTTGATCCAAACCAATCAGGCCCATCGACAGACGTATGTCGTGTGTCGCGGGAAGCTGTACAAGCTGCCCGACGGGTTCCTGATGATGGCCCCGACGCAGATGTGGCCGCTGGCCCTTACGCCCGTGCTTAGCCCCCTGGGGAAACTTCGGGCCGGCATGGAATACTTCATCCCGCCGCGCAAGGAAGAGACCGACGAGAGCATGGCCTCGTTCGTCCGCCGTCGGTTGGGAGGCGAGGCGTACGATCGATTGGTCGAGCCGTTGATCTCGGCGGTCTACGCAGCCGACCTGGAGAAGCTCAGCCTGCTGGCCACCTTACCCCGATTTCGCGACATGGAACGCAAGCACGGCAGCCTGATCCGAGCGATGCGGAAACAGATGAAATCTCGACCGAAGGGCAAAGCCGAAAGCGGCGCCCGCTATAGCATGTTCGTCACCTTGCGCGAGGGGCTAAGCAGCCTGATCGACGCCATGGCCGCCCGATTGCCTGACGGGGCCGTTCGACTGAACACGTCGGTCGAGCGAATCGAACGTCGCGGAGAGGGCTGGGCCGTCTCGACCGGCGGCGGCGAACCGGAATCGGCTGTGCTGGAATATGCCGTGCGGGAAATG
>CAYYOX010000166.1:0-5396 GCA_964473065.1 uncultured Planctomycetaceae bacterium
AACAGGTAACAATGGAGAAGACCTGTTATAGGCATTGTATTTAAGGATTCAAACATGAACAGGATCAAGATCGCAATCGTAGGAGTCGGCAACTGCGCCAGTTCCCTGATCCAGGGAATCCACTACTATCAGGACAAGAACCCGGACAATGCCATCGGCCTGATGCATTGGGACATCGGGGGATACGTGCCGGGCGATATCGAAGTGGTTGCGGCCTTTGACATCGACAGGCGCAAGGTCGGACTCGACGTTCACAAGGCCATCTTTTCCGAGCCTAACTGCACTACCGTTTTCTACCGTGACATCCCTGATTCGGGTGTCACTGTCCGGATGGGAAAGATCCTGGATGGCTTTTCCGATCACATGAAGGACTACGATGACAGATACACTTTTGTTCTGGCCGCCGAGCCGGAACCGACGCAAGAAGAGGTCATCGCGGTGCTCAAGGAATCCGGCGCTGAGATCCTTCTCAATTACCTTCCCGTGGGTTCAGAGGAGGCGACCCGGTTCCATGCTGATTGTGCGCTGAAGGCGGAGATGGCCTTCATCAACAACATCCCGGTTTTCATCGCGAGCAATCTGGAGTGGGCCCGGAGATTCCAGGAGAAGAATATCCCACTCATCGGCGACGACATCAAGGCGCAACTGGGCGCCACCATCACCCACAGAGTGTTAGTCGACCTTTTTAACAGGCGCGGCGTGAAACTGGAACGGACGTATCAGTTAAACACCGGCGGCAACACGGACTTTCTGAACATGCTGGACAGGAGCCGGCTGGCTTCAAAGAAGGAGTCCAAGACGGAGGCCGTCCAGGCCGTTACCGCCGAAAGGCTGGAGAGCGAGAACATTCACATCGGCCCGAGCGACCACGTGCCGTGGCAGAAAGACAACAAGGTGTGCTTCATTCGAATGGAAGGCAAGCTTTTTGGTGACGTGCCGATGGACCTGGAACTTAGGCTCTCGGTGGAAGATTCCCCGAACTCTGCAGGGGTTGCCATCGACTTGATTCGCTGCTGTAAGTTGGCTCTCGACCGGGGTAAGGGAGGAGTCCTTTACTCGCCTTCGGCGTATTTCTGCAAGCATCCGCCCAAACAATTCACTGACGATGAAGCCAGAAGGATGACCGAGCAATTCATCACCGGTCAGAGGAATGATTAGAGACCTCATCCCATAGGAAGCAGAGAGCCTCACATGAAATGCCTGATCTTAGCCGCCGGTCGAGGCAACAGATTGTCCAGAGAAGGGGTTCCGAAACCCCTTGTTCAGCTTGTTGGATTGCCGTTGATCGAGCGGACCATTCTCGCCGCGCAGGGGGACGGGGTGCGCGATTTTTTCGTGGTGACTGGATATGAGGGCAAAAGGGTGCAGAAGTTCCTCTCAGACCTTGGTCGGCGAAGAAACCTGAAGATCACCGCTATCCAAAACGACGAGTGGGAAAACAAGGACAATGGCATATCTGTCCTGAAGGCCAGGGAATATCTGGACGAGAATTTCATCCTGCTTATGGCAGATCACGTCTTTGAAGAGGCCACATTGGTCAACCTGATGAAGCAGACGCCCGCGGATAATGAAATCCTTCTGGCTGCTGACTTCAACGTCAGGGAGAACAAACTCGTCGATACGAGGGACGTCACAAAGGTGCGAGTTAAAGATGATTCCATCCTGGATATTGGAAAGGATCTTGAACGATACGAAGCCTATGATACGGGGATGTTCCTTTGTTCTCCCGCCATGTTTTCGGCGATCGAAGAGAGTTCACGCGGCGGCGACACATCCCTCTCTGGTGCCGTAAAGGTTCTCGCCTTGGAAGGGAAGGCGAAGGTTTTCAACATTGAAGACCGCTTCTGGATGGACGTAGACACACCGGCGGATCGGAAAAGGGCCCAAAAGCTGCTCTACAGCACGCTGGCAAAGCCCCACGACGGTTGGATTTCCCGCCGAATCAACCGGAAGTTCTCAATTAGGATCTTCACCCCGCTGATCTTGAAACTGCGCCCTGAAATTAGCCCGAATCAAGTTTCGCTGATCAGCGCTGCCGTGGGAGTCGTTGCCGGGGTGTGTTTCTTTTTTCACCTGGCTTTGATCGGAGGAATTCTAATCCAACTGGCAAGCATACTGGACGGCTGTGACGGGGAAATTGCGCGACTGAAAAAAAGACAGTCGCCCTTTGGAAAGTTCCTCGACGCTGTATTGGACCGCTACGCCGACAGCGTCATCCTTTTCAGCATGTTTTATTACTCGTTGACCGCGATGGAGTTGGCGAACCTGTTTGGGGTGATCCGCACCCCCCTGGTTCTGGTCACATCCATGTTGGCGATTTTCGGCAACTTCATGGTCAGCTACACCTCTGCCAAGTCGATCACGGATTTCGGTCACCGATATCGGGGAGGATGGATTGCGGCCGGAAGGGGAAGGGATCTCCGGCTGTTCCTGCTGTTCATCGGCGGCGTCTTGGCATGGGTTCACCCGATTTCCGTTTTCCTGGCTATCCTGATCGTCGCCGTCCTGACGAACGCCATCGTCCTGAAGCGCTTCGCTGTTTCACAGGCTTATGCGCAAGGCCGAAATCCACTTCTGGACCCTGCCCCGAAAGCGGTCATCTTCGATTTTGATGGCACGATCGCAAATACCATGCCTTTTCTGACGGACGTGGCCGTGAAGCTGATTGTCGAGAACTACAAGATTTCGAGGGAGACGGCTCTTCGCAGGTATCTGGAAACAACTGGAGTGGATTTCGCTTGTCAGATGGAACAGATCTTTCCCGGACATCCGAAGAACCCGGAAATTGTCGACGCATTCGAAGCGAGCAAGCGGGAGGGGGTTCTAGATCACGCGCTCTTTCCCGAGGTCTTTCCCACACTTCAGTTCCTCAAGAAAAGGAACATCAAGCGATTCATCTGCACGAGCACGAAGTCCGAGATCCTCTGTGAATATGTCACGAGATACAAGATCGCCGACTATGTTGACGCCTGTCTTGGCTATGAGAAGGATTTTGGAAAAGACAAACAGATTGAGTCCATCTTGGAGAGGTGTGACCTCGAGCCGGAAGAGGTGATCTTCGTGGGGGATTCTTTGAGAGACGGAGATTTTGTCAAAGACAGAAAAGTGCGGTTTATCGGTATTCACCGGATTTTTGATGAAGAAGCGTTCGCCCAGCACGGCCTGTTCAGCGTTAAGGATTTAACGGCGATGATGCTACTCTGGGAGCAGTCGGAGGACCTCCTTCAATTCGTGGAAAAAGTGAAATGATGGAGAATACCTTTTCAATAGCCTCAAGAAAAAGGCGACATCGTGTAAAGGGCGGAGTAAAAGCGTGGCGCGGGGCGGGGCAAAAACGTAGCGCCCATGCGTATGTCTACCCCGGACGGCCCGGAGCGTCAATGTTCAATTCCGGGACATTGCTCTTCGCCTGCGTTTCATGCGCCGCCGGCTACCTCGGTCACCTCGACGACGTCGTCCGGGCGTCCTGGCCGGGCAGCGAGCGGCTGGAGGGCCTCGACGTCAAGATCGAGGGTCTTTGCGTATTCGGCGTGATCGTCCGGGAAGAGAGGCTCGAATTGCGCCCCGGCGGCTTGGCAGATCTCGACGATCTCCGGCGAGGGGGCGAATAGCGTGATGATGGCGCCCATTTCGGTCGCCATGGAGGCGACGGTAATCCGGCTGGACAGATCCAATCGCTCGATCGCCTCGCCGCATGGCTCGGCCGCATAGCCCAGCAGGCCGGACGCGCCGAAGTGCCGCACCATCGCCAGGACCAGATCCTTGGCCGTCGCAGCCGGCGATGGGCTGCCCTTGAAGGCCACGCGCACGGTCGGCGGAACGCGAAACCACACCACGCCGCGCGCAAAGGCCTGGGCAATGTCCACGTCGCCCATGCCCTGCCCGAAGGCGCCGATGGCGCCGAGGATGTTGGCGTGCGAGTCGCTCGAGACCAGCGTCCCGCCCGGGCCGATCAGCCCCCCATCGATGGCGAGGTGCGTTCCGATGCCGCTGTCGATATCGAAGACCCTTATGCCCCGCTGGCGCGCGAACTGCCGGCATGTCTGCTGGTTGGCGGTGTACTTCTGGTCCGAGCCGGTGGGATTGCAGTCGAAGGTGAAAACCGTCCTGGCCGACTCGGCCACGCCCAGGCCGTGCCGGCGTAGATTTTTCACGACGTTGGCCCCGCCGAAGTCACGGGCGATGCGGACGTCGATTTGCACGTCCACAACGTCGCCCGCCGAAACGCCGCGCCCCGCGTGTGCGGTCAGGATTTTCTCGATCAGCGTCTTGCCCACGCTCCGCTCCAGCCCAAGCAAGCGAAGTCTACTTAATCAGCAGGTTCTCAGCCATCATGGCCAGGGGGTTAAAGGCGGCGAAGTCCGCCTGATGGATCAGCACCGTCTCGACCACTTGAGGGCGGCCTTGGCCCTCCTCGGCGTGGCAGGCGATAATGTTGACGATCTCATCCGGCATACCGGCCTTGGCGGCTAGGATCGCCCCGGAGATCGGATGCCGAGCGCAGCGGCCGGACCGGCTCTTGCTGTAACTGCCGTCGGCATCCCGGTCCATCTCCAGGATCTTGCCGATATCGTGAACCAGCCCGCCGGCTATCAGGCGATCCATGTCGATCTCGTAGGGCATCGCCGCGTACGAGGCCATCTGGGCCTCGGCCAAGCCGATCGCGCCGCGCGTCACGGCCAGGTCCTCGCCGGACGTTTCGGCGTACTTGGCCATCTTCGGATGCAGATCCAGCGCCCGGCGGAGTTCTTGCGGCGGGTCGGTCCATTCCACGCCCGAATACAATCCCTCGGTGTTCTGCCGAAAGATCACCGCATCTACCTTCGGCTCGACGAAGCTCTGCCCGTCGCGGCGAACAAAGTTCAAGGGGTTGCCCGAAAAGCTTCGGCAGGGACGGATGCAAATATCCAGATCGAATAGCTGGCGCATCTTGACGATCGGGCTGAAATAGCTCAGCCCTGTGTCCCGCAGTTTCGGCGAGAGCTCCTCGGCGGCCTGGGCCTTGCCCTTGGAGGTAATCGAGCCGAACAAGGCCAGCTTGTGCTCAGCCAACAGCTCCACGGTCCGATCGGGCAAGGGGTTTCCTTCGTTGACCCAGAATTCCCAGCCGACGTCTGCGTGGAGGTACTCGCCCCGGAAGCCGACCGCCTGGAGAACTCTCAAGGCCTCGCCCAGCACGATCTTACCGATGCCGTCGCCGGGCATGGTAACCAGGGTTTTCTTTTTCATGGGCAGCTTCCTGCTCGGCTGGTCTTACTTCGCAGCCGCAGCCAGCGCTTCGCCGAAGACACCCAGAGCCGTGTCGGCTTGCCGCTCGGTGAGAGTCAGCGCCGGTGCAAAGCGGATTCCGCTGGCCAAGCCCTTGGCGGTCGTAATGAGATCCTGCTCGACGCCGA
>CAYYOX010000166.1:5406-11525 GCA_964473065.1 uncultured Planctomycetaceae bacterium
TTTTTCCCGTCCGGCCCATGCCGGTCTGTATCTCGTCGCAGACCAACAGGATCCCTTGCTCGTCGCAGAGCTTTCGCAGGCGCCGCAGGAACTCCGCCTGCGGGACAGTCTCTCCGCCCGCAAGTGGTTCGGCAGGTGTTGGCCTTCTCCGGCCGGCAGAGGCCGGCTACCCCTGAAAACACGAGTTGATGATCTCGTCGAGGTGGCCGGTAGCTACGCAGATGGCGGTGTCGGCTGCCCCGTAGTAGACCTTGACCTGCCCGTCGTCCTCGACGATGGCCCCGCAAGCAAAAACCACGTTGCCGACGTCGCCAACCCGTTCGTAGTCCTCCCGCGGACTCAGCAGCGGCGCCAGGCACTGAGCCGTGACTTTGGCCGGGTCGTCCTTATCGAGCATCACTGCCCCGATACGATAGATCGGACCGGCGCGAGTCATCTTCACCCCGTGATAAATCTCCAGCCAGCCGCGATCGGTCAGAATCGGCGGGGCCGAAGCCCCGATGCGATGGGAGTCCCAGTACCGCGCCCGCGGACGGAGTACCAACTCGCTGCGGCCCCAGTTGAGTAGGTCCGGCGAGTACGAAACCCAGATGCTGCCCACCCCACCACCGATGGGGCGATCCAGCCGGGCGTAGAGGCCCTTGATCTTCTGGGGAAACAGCACGCCGTCCTTGTTGCCCGGTCCGGATATCATCCCGATGCGATGGTAGTTGACGAAATCTTCGGTTACTGCGATCGCGATTCGATGCCCGTATCGCCCGACGGCGGTGTAGAGAATGTAGTATTTCCCATCGATCAGCGTCTGGCGGGGATCTTCAATGCCGCGCTCCTCCCAGATCCGCCACGGTTCGTCCTTGGCCGGCAGCATGCACGGGGCGGGGTCTACCTCGAAGTGGAACCCATCGCTGCTGCGAACCAGAGAAAAGAACGAATACCCCTGCTGGCCTTCGACGCGCAGGAGCATCAGATATTGATCGTTTAGCTTTACCGGCGTGCCGTTGAAGACGGCATTGCATTGGTAGGGCATGTCGTTAAGCGTGAGGATCGGGTTGCCCTCGTAGCGATGCAGTAAGTCTCTTCCCGCGTTGGCCGGCATCTTCAGAACTCCCTTTCGCTCTCGAAGCAGACCCGAAGAATCTCTCTCAAGGGCGCGGTGCCGCGGCAGATGCAGCTGTTCGACGCCCCGTAGTAGAGGTTCACCTCATCGCCCTCCAGCAGGGCCCCACAGGAGAAAACCACATTGGGCACGTCGCCGATCCGCTCGTACTTCTCGCGCGGCGAGAGGATCGGGATGTTCGACCTCGCCAAGACGCGTGCGGGGTCGTCGCGGTCGAGGATCGCCGCCCCCAGACGCACAAGCGGCCCGGCGCTGGTGGTCCTCTCTCCGTAGTAGATCAACAGCCAGCCCTCGTCGATCTCGATCGGCGGCCCGGCAGCACCGATGCGGTCGGAGTCCCAGTAGCCGCCACGCGGACTCATTACGACCGTCGAGGATCCCCAGAACGCCAGGTCGTCGGAGTAGCACAGCCAGATCGCCATACCCGTGGCGGGACGCTTTAAGAGGGCGTACCTGCCGTTGATCTTCCGCGGAAACAGCGCGCCGTTCTTGACGTCCACCTGCGAGGGATACGAAATCCGCTCGACGGATTTAAAACTCCTCGTCTTGGCCAGTCCCACGCGAAATCCATGATCGCCGTGCGCGACGTAGGCGATGTAATATGTCCCGTCCATGGGCGTGATCCGCGGATCGCGAATGCCTCGGGTTTCATAGATGCGATTTGGCCCCCTCTTAACCGGCGCCAGGAACGGTTCGGCATCCACGGTGAAGTTCTCCCCGTCCCGGCTGGTAGCGCGGTAGATGCGGTAGCGACCTTCAAGCGTCTCGATCGTGATTAGAAGCAGGTATTGCCCGTTCAAGCGTACAACGCCCGCGTTCCAGATGTCACTACAACGAAATGGCAGGTCCGTTAGAGCAATCAGGGGGTTACCCGCGCACCTTCCTACAACGTCATGGCCAGAGGCGCATTCCATAAGAGCCTTCCTCAATTGCAACGGCCCGCCTGTCGCCGAATTGCCAACACGTAGCCTTCAAAAGACTTATCGGCCCAGAGCGGACAAAACGTGAAGCGAGATTACCGCCGACGCCACACCGGCAAGTGCGAGGGCGTCGCCCACAGTGGCGCCGCCCAGGGCTAACATCAACTCCACCGTAGCGATTAAGCCAATGTGCCCGACCCGGCTGCGACCGACGGAGGCCCAGCTCCAAAAGAAGTGTTGCTTCGCGGCCTCCTAAACGTTATATCCAGAGCAATGGAAATTGCGCTTCTTGGTCTGTCAGCAGGTCAGAACTGGCGCAACGATGGTTGACGGCGGCATCGCGCCCTCCAAGGCCTGCGCGGCGAGGTATATTCCAAGTGAGCCCGACCTGAGGCGGCCCTCACTCTCCACCACGCTGGGATGCGCAAGAGATTGCCGAATTGTCCGGATACAATGGGCGGCTGCGTAGAAGTGTGGCTGGAGACAGGCTTAAGGGCGCCTTAAGGTGTTCTGCGAGGTAGCCAGGCGACGCATTTCTGACCGCCGCGCGCTCAAGAGGTGTGGCATTGATAAGCTTCATGCGCGGGATCTTGTTGTTCGTCGGCAGTTGCGTGTTTCTGCTGATCCTAACCGAGCTTCTGGCCCATGGGACGTGGGCGCTCTCTGACGCCGGCGACGTACCCCTGGCCAGCTTGAGCAAGCTGACTACCCCGAAGCGGCACTGGACTGTCGAGGAGATCGATCGTGCCACCAAAGAGGGGCGCATGCACCGTGTAGAGGAATGGCCGGCGAATAAGCCGCGGAAGTTCAACGAAGCGCCTGAACTGGCTGAGCTGGTCGCCCGGGGTAAGCTCCCGCCCGTTGAAGAGCGTCTGCCTGAAGAACCGCTGGTCATTGTTCCCCCCGATCAGATGGGGCCATATGGGGGAACCTACCACCGCTATGGGACCGGTGTCCGGAAATACCTGGGTTGGCGATTCGGCTACGAGCGGCTGATCCGCATGGATCCGACAGGCACGAGATTCGTCCCGAACCTCGCCAAGAGCTGGAAGATGTCCGACGGCGGACGAACGTGGATCCTCCACCTGCGAAAAGGGGTCAGATGGTCGGATGGGCATCCCTGGAACGCCGACGACATTATGTTCTGGTACAAGGACATTCTTTGCAACGAGAAGGTCCGCGAAGCCGATATGTACCTTCTCTTGGTTGGCGAGTACATGATCGGAGGGGAACTGTTCAAGCTCGAGAAGATCGACGATTATACGATCCGGTTCCGTTACGCAGCCCCCAACGGACTGTTCCTGATGCACATGGCCGAGGCGGGTGCGTTCCGCCTGCTGGGGCAAAGTCCCAAGCACTATCTGAAAAAGTTTCACCCGGATTACTGCGAGAGCAGAGAGCAGCTCAATCGTCTCACGCAAAAGGCATACGATAAGGGCCTGGCCGGGCCTTATCATCTTATAGCCCACCAGCGCGATCCGGATGAAAACAACGATCCCATGCCGACGCTTGAAGCGTGGATCAGGGACAAGGAGGTCGTCCCCGGGAAACCCACCGTTTTCAAGCGTAACCCCTATTACTGGAAGGTCGATCCCAACGGAAATCAGTTGCCTTATATCGACCGCCATGTCTTTAACGTGGTTGCCGATCTGGAGACGATCAACCTGAAGGCGATCAACGGACAGATCGGGATGCAGTCCCGGTATCTTCAGTTCCCCAACTACGCCCTTCTCACGCAAAAGGCGCACGAATCCCACGCACCGGGATCCACCACGACGCCATTTCATATTCGCCACTGGGTGGGACCCGGAAGCATTGGCTTGACACCCAACTTGAACCACAAGGACAAGGTTCTCAGGAAGCTGCTCAACGACAAGCGATTTCGCATCGCGCTTTCAGTGGCGATCAATCGGCACGATATCAACGAGGTGCAATTTTTCGGTCTGGGGAAGGCGAGGCGCTTCGGACCGACGAAGATGTCCCCGTTCTACCACGACAAACACGCCCACGCGTATGTCCAGTATGATCCCAACCTCGCTAATCAACTCCTCGACGAGATGGGCCTGACAGAGCGGAACTCCCAAGGATACCGAAAGAGACCGGACGGGAAAGTACTTCGGTTAAACATCGATTCCAACGAGCAGACGGGTTGTGTCGATGGGTTGCAACTGGTCGCTCAGTACTGGCAGAGAATCGGGATCAAGGCGGAGTTGAAGATCCGCAAACGCTCGCTGTGGTTTGACCGGGTCTCAGCGGGTCTCCATGACATCGATGCCTGGTGGGCACTGGACCGGGAGGTTCCGCTAACGCGCCTCGCCCTTTTCCCGAGAACCAGTCGCCACGCTCTCGGGGCTCAGTGGGGCCTATGGTATCAAACCGGTGGTAAGGATGGGGAAGAACCTCCGGGGGAAATGCGACAAGTCATGGACCTGTACCATCAGGTCGAGGTTACCCCGGACTTCGACAAGCAGGTCGCCTTGTTTCACAAGATCTACGATTTGATGGCTGAGAACGTTTGGTACATCCCGTTTGTCTATGAAGTTCCGATTCTCGTGGTCGTGCAGGATCGTTTCCGCAACGTACCTGAGGTTGCCTATTACGATTGGTACTCCCGCGGACCGGGCAATACCGCCATCGAATGCTACGCCATCGAGCGATAACGAGATAACGAGATGTCGTTACTTATCCTACGCAGAATTCTGTGGCTGATCCCGACGCTGCTGGCGGTCTCCTTCATGTCGTTCGCGATCATCGATCTGCCCCCGGGGGATTTCTTAAGTTCCCGGATCGCCGCCCTGGAAGAACTGGGCATGCAAATCTCCAAGGAACAAGTCGAGCATCTTCGCAAGAGGTACAATCTCGACGACCCATTCCTAATTCGTTACATTAAGTGGTTCAACGACATCTCCCTGTTTGGATTCGAGCGAGAAGGCGGGGGCAAATATCTCTGGAACATCGACCAGGAGGACAACAAGACGTTTAACTACCCTCGGTTCAAGTGGCCGGACTTCGGCATGTCGATGGCGCATCGCCAACCGGTCACAAAGCTTATCGGCGAGCGGATACTCCTGACGATGACCGTCTCGATCTTCACTTTGCTGCTTACCTGGGCCATGGCGATACCGATCGGAATCTATTCCGCCGTGCACCAGTATTCGATATCGGACTACGTCTTCACGTTCCTCGGCTTTATCGGATTGGCAACCCCGCCGTTCCTGCTGGCGCTGGTTCTGATGTATGTCGCGCAGGAAGCGTGGGGAATCGACGTCGGCGGGCTGTTCTCAGCGGAGTATCGCACCGCCGGCTGGTCGTGGGGGAAGGTCGTGGACCTGCTCATGCACATCTGGATTCCGGTGATCGTGCTCGGCCTGGTCGGTACGGCCCGCCTGATCCGCATCATGCGCGCTAACCTGCTGGATGAGCTTCGCAAGCAGTACGTGATGACCGCCCAGGCCAAAGGACTGCCGCGAATCAAGCTGTTGCTCAAATACCCCGTGCGCGTGGCGATCAACCCGCTGATCTCCACCATCGGCTGGCAGCTGCCGTTTATTGTTTCTGGTTCTGTCATCGTGGCGGTGGTGCTGAACCTGCCGACCGTCGGCCCGCTATTGCTAGAGTCCCTGCTGAGCCAGGACATGTACCTTGCCGGCTGCATCGTGATGATGATGGCGTTCCTGACCGTCATCGGAACACTCATCAGTGACATCCTGCTAATCATAGCCGATCCGAGAATCCGCTATGAGAGCAAGCAACGATAAACGACTGATAGGCAACGGCCGGAAAACGACATGACCGACCTTGACGGAAATATTGGACCAACTCCCGGAGGCGCAGGGCCGGCACTTGCGGGCATACGCGAGGAAGAGACCAAGCTCTACACCGCCTCGCAGTGGCGGCTGATGTGGTGGAAGTTCCGCAAGCACAAGTTGGCCATGGCCTCGCTGTCCGTTGTCGCCCTGATGTACCTCGTGGTGATCTTCTGCGAGTTTCTGGCGCCTTATCCGCTGGAGCACCAGAACATCCCCAAAGCCTACGCGCCGCCACAGCGGCGGCACTACTTCAGAGAGAACGGTTTTCACCTC
>CAYYOX010000167.1:0-3120 GCA_964473065.1 uncultured Planctomycetaceae bacterium
CCGTGCCGGCGGCGGCTAAACGAATTCCGGAAGTAATTCCTTTACAAGTTCTTAGCGAAACGGATTCGGCAGGAGGTTCTTCATTCGCTCGAACGCGCTCGGTTGCTTCTTCTCTTTAGGGGAAGGCATGGGCCGCGATCGGCGCGGGCGTTGGGCAACGTCGAACTTCAGGGGGACGTGTTCTTGCAGGAATCGGGGCCAATAGCCCTCCAGCAACCGCAGGCAATCTCCCACCTCGTTCTTCTGCAGTGTCACGTCGGCCGTGGTGATCAGGCTACCTAACTCTAGGATCTCGTTCTTGCTGAACGCCAGGCAGGAGAGTTGCACGTCGTCTACCCACACTTCACCCGACCCCTGCAGATCGAACCGCACCTGCATTTCGCTGAGGTCTTGCAGCGGAAGATCGTTGATCGAGAAGGAATAGGGGGCCCACTGCTTGCCAATCTCCGCTTCCGCGCCGAGCGCCGATCCTACGGGCGCCGAGACGTAGACGATCTCTCCGCGATGCTTGTATTGCAGGGCCAACCGCAACGACGGCTGGGCTTCGACGTCGTCGACGCGAAGCCACACCACCATCTCGATCCGCCCGGTAGCCGGTGGCTTGAAGGGTTGGCTCACCAAACATGCCCAGGGACCGTCGGTGCTCATCCTGACCGAACGGTTCCCGCCGTGTGGCTGATTCGGATCCGGCTCGATCCGAACCTTGGCGCGTCGCGTGATCTCCCAGCCCGGCAAGGCGTTTTCCTCAGTGGCCCTCTGCTCGAATCCCGGGTTGGAGAGGACGTCCAGCGACGGCGGCTGATCGAGCAAGGCCGTCCGGGCGGACAGTTCGCGAATCTGTTGCCCGAGGACAACCGTCGCACTTTCGGGCACGCCAATCTTCGGCTCGGAGAACTTCGCCTTGGGATCGGACAAACGAACGGCCAGCAGGTCGTACGGTTTCAAATGGATCATCCAAAAGCTTCCCCGCGCATTCCGGTCCAGAGGCTCGACACGGCGCAGGCCGGTCAGCTCTTCCAGTCGACAACCTGGGGAAGCCTCGACTCGCAGGCGAACCGTCGTGGCAAACGGCGCATCGTTGGCCGCATAGACGTAACTGTGCCCTCGATATTGGCCGTAGCGGATCGTGACCGGTTGGGATCGTGTCAAGCGGCGCCGGTCGCCAACTCGCCGATACTCGATCGCCGGCAAGCGACGATAGGCGGCCACCACTTCTCGCATCGAATCCTCTTGCCCCAAAGGCAGCATCCAACCGCCGTCGACCAGCACCCGCGAGTCGAGCGTCGCTATGCTGTGAACGAACCGGCGTCGGTTCTGCCAGGTCGAAGGAACCGGTTGCGAAAACAATTGGGCATAACTGGGCCGGAACGGGCTGCGGCGGTCAAACGACTCGATGCGGACCTCGCGAGGCGGATGAAAGAACAGGCTCCCGGACAGCGGAAGCTCGGCAAAGTACGTATCGATGTCAATCAACTGGCTGATTTCCAGACTGACGGCCTGGGCCCCAAGGTTCGTCTGCGGGACGATCCGTTCCGGACGCAATAACACGGGCCCCATGGCGTCGCGGTAATCGGCCGCATCGATTCCCACCCGCAGCAGCATCTCGGCCATGCTCCTGCGCCGCGGAAGCTTCGGCAGCAGATCCCTTTGGATCGCCTTGTCGTTGAACATCTCGACCCCGGCCAGATAGAGCCGACTCTCGGGGCGAATCTTCGTCAACTCGGCCTGGATGCCGCGGTACAATCGACCAAGCTGCGCCGCACGCCACTGCAACCACGCCTGCCGATAGCTCTTGCCGGCAAGCTTGCGAGCTCGCTCGGCAAAACGGTCCGGCCCGGTCCCGAACGTTTTTATCTTCACATCACGGCAGAATCGGGCAATGGTCGCGTCGTCCAATCCCCACTCGGGACCCGGCAACTGGGCATAACCGTCGGCCGATAACCGGATCGCCAGCCCGCCGAACGACGGGTGATCCGCACAGCGGTCCATGACTTCTCGGACCACCTGCAACATGGCCTCCTGGACGATCGGATCGGTCGTGTTGTAATAGGGGGCCAAACCACGTCGGGCCGGATGCGCTTCGCTGAGCGTTTCCCCCTCCGGGCCAATCCACTGGATGCTCTGCGCCTCGGGCGTCTTCTCGCGAAGCAAAGCTTCCAACCGCGGCAGGGGCGCGGCGAAATCGAGCGTCGGAATCAATTGCAATCCCTCGCGGTCGAACAGCCGCAGCAGCATCTCCAGCACGTCTTTGCGCATCGGGTCTTGACCGGTGGCGAAGAAGACACCCCGGTCGTAGCGCGGGGTCGGCTCGAGGATTTCGCTGGGATAGATCGTGCTCCCGTCGGCCAGGACCGAGATCATCAAGCCGTTGTACCCGGCATACTGCAAGTACTCGACCAATCGCGTTCCACCCTCGTGGAAGGTTCGCCAATCGTCGAGGCTGCGTTCGCTCCAGACGTCAAACGACTCGGTCGCCGAGAAGTTTTCCGGGAACAGCGGTCGGTCCATGTACGCGGCCAGGAGGCGCTCCTGTGGCAAGGTTCCTCCCTCGATCGCGCGTGGCAGATGGTCCCAGCCGGAGAGTACGCGAATCTTCCCGTACATGGCCGGCTGATCGTCGCGAAGATTGGCCAAAACCAGCAAGGGCGTGCTGGTCCGCGGCCAGAAGACTATCCGATGATACTCCCACTTGGGCGGCGAACTCACGGCGGCTAACTGTTTCGAGCGGTCGATCCCCGAGTCCAGGCCGATCGGCTCCACGGCCCCGGCCGCGTTCGGCTCCATCACGCTAATGGACAGCGTCTGCGCCACGTCGCTCGGATAAGCAATTTCGATCACGTGCGGGCGGCCCGGCTCCTTGATCGGCAACGGATAGGCTTCCCAACTGATGTCGGGTGACTGGCGGTTGGGGTTCAACTGCGCCAGCTCACTCAAGCGGTGCGTCACGATCTGCATGTTGTCGTTGCCGATGGGTCCCTGGGGCCAACGCGGAATCTTCGGCAGCTTCGGCAACTTGTCCAACCTCAGCTTGTCCAGCCAGTTGGGGTTCGCCGGGTCGATGACGGCCACCTCCTGCAATTCTTCCTTGCGGCCAGTCGACGGCGCGGGGCTCTTGTCGCC
>CAYYOX010000167.1:3130-11477 GCA_964473065.1 uncultured Planctomycetaceae bacterium
CGCTCTTGCCGCCTAGAAGCACCATCCGCATTTTGCGCTCGACCAAGGGCTTGCTGAAGTTCAGCGGCTTGCGGACCCAACCGCCCGCTCGCTTGGCCGTGATGATCAGATCGTAATCGCCTTCCTCTTCCGGGAGCTGTAATTGGGCAAACAACGAGTCATCCCCGCCGGTGTTTACGTCGTCCTCGGTCGACCACAACTTCTCGCGACCGCCCGAGGGAACGAGCCGGCTCTCCAGGCGGATCTTCGTACCTTCGGCAACCGGCAGCAGGTGCGGATCGATCGTGAACTGCAATGTTTCACCCGGCGAAAAGACGAGCGAGTCGCGCTTCAGAACGACCCGCAACATGTCGCCCGGCGTGCGGCGAACCAGTAGCCGGTTCTTCCGCTCGTTCAGATCCCATTCGAAGGACTCGCGTACCAAGTCGGCCAAAACGACCTCGGCCCGAAACGGCTGCGCGGGGTCGTCGGCCGCCGAGAGTTCCAGCAGCAGCTTGGCGTCCAAAGGGGCGTCGACCAACAGGTCCACGCCATCGTACGACCGGACGCTCTTCGATTTAACCCGCAGTCGATTGCGGCCGGTTTGCGGATCTTCTTCGATCCACATCGAGCCCGGTTCGTCGGCCTCGACTCCCAGCGGTTGCAGTTCGACGACCGTACCCCGCTCGACCGAGATGCTGCCTTCCCAGAGCCGCGCGTCACCGCCACCCCAAGCGATCCGCAGCCGCATGGTCTCGGCCGACGCCAAGCCGGGTAGCGCGCACAGCAGAACCGCCCAAGCCACGATAGCCCTCCAACGGGCCGTCGCGCGCGGGACGGTCGATACACATTCCACCAGCGATGTCCGCGGACTTCCTTGTCCGGCCATCGGCGATCCAACAAATAGAGGTCGAGAAAAAAGAGCTTCCTTGCCACAGGAAGAAGGTCGCGCATTATAGGCGCAACCCAATCATCTACCTACCCCGAATTACCGAGAATTCCACGCACGGACCGCGGAAGATGGGCAGGCCGGGAGGTGTACGCAAGGCATAGTCGCGATGTCGCAGCGGCGGCTTTCCGGGGTAGGCTTTGCACTGCCCGGAAAAAGAGCAATATTCCCCTTTCCTTGCTCCTCAAAGCGGGGTAGCACGGACACATTTGCCGAACAAGCGTTATTAAATGGCAACGTCCTTTGCGGCAAAGTGTCCGTGCCACCCGGCGGAGGAAGCGTTTACAGTTCGAGTTATCAACCACCTAACTCGGGTATATCATACTCTTCCAGATCCAGGGGATATGTTCCATATTTCCTGAGAAGATCAACAAAACAATCGTAGTTTTCCACCGGTACGTTATCGGGCACACTATGATCGGAGGCAGGAATATAGCCTCCTCCTTTCGCCGCATTCAGCTTGCGGAGCACATTCTTTCTGATGCCATCTTTGCTGCCGGTCAGGATATCTCGTACATCGATATTCCCGATATAGGACAAGCGGTTCTTGTATTTCTTCTTTAGTTCCACCACATCGATGCCAGCCTTTACTTCCAACGAATGGTAGGAATCCAGGCCGCATTCTATCAGGTCTTCGTAGATGGCCAGTGCATTCCCGCAACCATGATAGATTAGTTTGATGTCAGGCTTTGCTTCCTTCAAGGCTTTGCACAGATTGTAGAGATAGGGCTTGAAGATCTCTCGCCACATATCGGGCGAGAAGAACATGCCTTTGTCATATCCTACGTCGCCGCCGATCATCATGAAATCAACGCCCATCTCGATTTGCTTCAGGCCAAGTTGGATCTCGAATTCTTCCAATCTCTTCAAGAACGTCACGAACTTGTCTTTTTCCAAGACCATGTCCATCAGCACGCCTTCGGTGCCTCTGATTCGCCAACTCTTTTCCATTCCTTCCAGAACGATCCCCATCGTGGGAAACTTCCCCTTGACGGCTTGCATTTGATCATGAAAGGAAGGAAGCTCGATATTGCCTGCGCCGCCTAATACATTTGCACTCGGTTCATGCCATCTTCTTTCGTCATGGGGGTCCTCAAGGACAAAAGCCTCATACTCGTCAGCCGAGTTGACGCTGAACTCCAGGAATTGGGGCATGGGGGAATAGTCTGCTTTCTTCAACGTGCAGCCAAACCCGCTCTTGTAGATTTCGTAATCACTACCTCTTTCTATCAGCTTATAGGACTCGATCTTGGGATCCGTATTTGGAACGACTACATACATATCCATATCGTAGTACTCATAGATATCCACATCGTCGCGGAGCCCCTTTTCCTTCCTCCACTTCTGAACGAACTCACCCCAAAACAGATCAAACAGCGGTATTCTATCCGGCTCTTCGCAGGAAAACGTTTTTTGCATCCGCGCTAGCTTGTTTTCAAAACTGTCCATGACGTTGCTCCGTTAGGTTCATGCCGCTATGGTTTGGGGTGCGTGGCCTCGAACAACCGAAATTCCCAGATCGCGAGTCCATTCTTCGTCTTTGTTATCAGCAGTCGGAATTTGCGTGCTTTAATGGGCGTTGGCAATTCTTCCCGCCACTTATAGCCGATTTCTTTGCCTTTGATAAAAGTCTTCCAACCGCTGCCGTTACTGTATTGCAGCTCAAATGATTGAACGTGACCGCCACACTCCGATAGGCCGATTTGCCCAATCTGACGTTGCTCGCCCAGATCCACTTCCAGCCACGCCTTGTCCGTACCGGAAGATGTCCACCTGGTGTTGGAGTTATTGTCAAAGGCCCGTTGAGGACCAAACTTCTTGTGGTCATCTTCCCAAACCGAGGAGGCGAAAGATGGACGACCGGATGCCAGGGATTTATAACTTGCATCGGCGTCGATCGCCTTCTTCAACTGCATCAGCAATTCGACCTGGTTTTCAGGGATCCGGCCTGTCTTGTCCGGCGGAACATTCAGCAGCAAGTTGGCGCCACGACCTGTTACCGTATCGTACTGTTTCTTCAGAAATGCAGCCGATCTGATCCGGGCGTCTTCCAGATAGAACCATGAGCCTTGCGGGGGCGCTAAAGCTTCATCGCCCGCACAGGCAAGAATCGTCTCGCAAAACTCCATGGGAATGTAATGCTTCTTGTTGTTTACCGTCAGCCAGGGAACATGTCCGCTTGCAGTTGGATAAGCGGCTTCGCTGTTGATAATATCCACTGGCCAACCCATAACGGAGCCTTCAAACTGTTTCCCATAGGCGAGCCATCCAAGCCACTGTTCATTTGCCACCGTCGGAAACTCGCCGGTGCAACTGCCCTGGTTCAGCAGCACGAGGCAGTCGGGTTGAAGTTTTTTGCAATGCGTGTAGATACGCTGCAGCCGAGCCTGGCCGCCCGGACCTACACATTTGGGAGAGTCGAGCCAAAGTTCGACGATCGGCCCATAATTGGTCAGCAGCTCAGTCAATTGATTCTTGAGAAACGCTTCGTACTCGTCGTAGCCCATGCGGTTTTGGTGATAAGTGTCCCATCCAAGCATGTAGTACAGTCCAGGAGCGACACCATGTCGGCGACAGGCATCGACGTACAATTGCACGACATCGCTGGTTTCGCCGCTGTTGGCCACCGTTCGGTCCGTGAATTTGCTCGGCCACAAACAGTGCCCGCTGCAATGCCGCGTAACCAGCACGGCGTATTTCATGCCGGCATCTTTGGCCACGCGGATCCACTGGTCTACATCGAGATCGGTGGGATTGTACGCCGAGTTGGGAGCATCCAGGGTCTCTCCATATTGCTCCTCAACGAAGGTTCCCAAGCCATAGCAGATGAACATGCCATACCTTAGCGCCTCCCATCGGGCGATGACCTCGGTCCGCTGCGTGGCCGGCAGTGTGGCGATAGCTGCTTCCGCCGTCTCCGTAGAGGCAGCATCGGAAGCAGCAGCAACGGTCGGGACGATCAATGTCGACGCGCAGGCATTGATAGAAAAAACTGTTACTGCCATAAGACTCAATACACGTAGTTTGCTAACCATTGGTTCTTGATCCTTTTCATTCTCGTATTAGTTATACATCTGCCTGAACTTCTCCAGCATCTTCAGGGCCGCATCCAGATCGGGCGTCTCGAGCACCAGCTTGATGGGCACCAGCTCACTGGCTTTGATTGCACTCTCGATAACCTTTTCCTGTGCCCCCGGTTTGGGAGTCAGAATATCGAGAAGAAAATGAGCTGCGTCCCCTTTTCTCCCCCGATAAGAACTCGTGAATACATCGCAAGGCTCCTAAGGTCAAACTGATTGTGCCGTGTGGACGCGATAGGGTTGAGATTCTACACGATGGCAGCCATTTTTACAACTCCCACCCTGCAAACAGCGCCTCTTTTCGAGGGCTTGCCAAACCGCCGTGTTTGGACGACAATGGATTGCTTACAGTCCTGCCATATCCCCTTCCCCGCGAACCGAGCGATACTATGAAACCTCGCGTCTGTTGTTCCGTCTTCTGGTGTGTTGTTGCCTGTTTGGCGATCCTCTGCTCCGCGACCCGAGCTTGCTGGTACGGCGAGAATGTGGAGAACGGGTCCGACATCGTGATGATGGAGTTGCGATATCCGTATTGGCCCGTCTCGACCTACTTCGCTTGCTGGAATATGAACTTCGTGCCTCACGGCGGCAGCTTCTACGGCGGCGTGGCCGGCTCGGTGGCGCCGGAGAAACCCGAGCTGCAGGATGCCTTTCGGCCGGGGACCGTCTGGTCGTTCTGGCCGCATCCCGACTACCAGGGCGATGTCGTGCGCAATGTCTACATGCACCCGTCCGTCTACGCCTACCAATATATCGGCGAAGGCGCTTCCGGCAGTGCCGGCGCCAAACGGGCCGAGTGGATCGCTAGGAATCGCTGGTATCGCATGGTCGCCCGGGTATGGTCGCCGTTGACGGATGCCGACAAGCAGAGCTTCATCGGTTGGTGGATGAAGGATGTCGCCGGCAACACGTGGCGCCACATGGGCACATTTCGCGTGCCTTGCCAGGCCACGGGCTTCAACGGCAACTCGGGCTTCCTGGAAGATTTCGGCGACGGCGGCCGGCACGAACGCGAGCTGCACCGCCGCTTGGGATACTACCGGCTCGACGGCCAATGGAAGAAGGCCGACACGGTCACCATCAACGTCGCCAAGGATACCGGCACCTTCGACCACTACTGGACCGTGCGCAAGCTGGAAGACGATACCGCACTCTCGATGCAGTATACGTGCAATCCGAAGTACGGCCGCAACCTCGAACCGGGTGGGGAGTACAAATTCACGGTTAATCAGCCCGAGCAACCCCCGCTCGATCCGATCGAAGTGACCGATGCGGCGGCCAAGGTGTGCGACGGTCAACTTTCCGTCTCCTGGGCCATCCCGCCGGGTGCCGCGCCGCAGTTGGGCCACAAGGTCGAAGTCTTCGACAACCCGGACTTCCAGGGCGCGCCCGCGACCGTCCGCGAGTCGCGCACGCCGCATGTGAAGGTGATCCGATTGGACAGCTCGATCAAACAGCCCCACGTGCGGCTGACGGTGACCGACATCTTTGATCGGCAAAAGACGCTCGCCGTGCCCGTGCAGCAAGAGACCGAGCCGCTTGAGGCGATCGTCGAGTCGAACGTACGGCCCGGGCTGGGATATCGCTACTACGAGTCGGCCACGGCGCACCCTTACGGCGAGACGCACAATTGGCAGTCCATTCCCGATTTCGCCGGCTTGGATCCCAAGCAGTCGGGGATCGCCCGCGGGCTGGACACGAGTTTTCGCGGCGGACGCCCTGCCGGTTATGCGTTCGAGTTTGCCGGCTATCTGCAAGTTCCCCGCGACGGGATCTATACGCTGGTGCTCAAGTCGTGCGACGGCAGCCGGGTGAAACTCGATGGTCAACTCGTGTTTAATAACGACGCTCTGCACAGCGCCACCGAACGCCGCACGGCCGTGGCTCTGCGGCAGGGCTTGCACCGCTTCGAGTGTGAATACTTCAAGGACCATTCGGGACACAATACGCTATGGCTCGGTTGGGAAGGGCCGGGAGTCGAGTTGCAAGAGATTCCCGCCTCGGCCTACTATTGCGATGAGGCGGCCGACATACCGACTATCGAACTTGCGGCCGATTCGTCCGACAACCCGGTCCGCCTTGTGCCGCGGATCGAGGATCGAGGCAAGAGCATCTCGAAAGTCGAGGTCTTTCGCGACCGGCTGATCTGGGGCGAGGCGTCGCAGCGGCCGTTTGCCATTGAAAACCTCCTGTGCCAGGGCGCCAACCGGCTTTGGGCACGCATGACCTACGGCGACCGGCGCACCGTCGACTCGCGCGTCTTGGAGCTTACGCCCGGCGAGTCGGACCTCGCGCCTTGGAGTCTGGCCGTACAGGGCGAGACCGGTTTGCCCTACGGCTTGTGCCGCAAGGAGGGCGTCTTGAACTTCATCGGCGAGGGCGAGTACTTCTTGAACCGGAAGGCGAAAGGCGATTTCACGCTCACCTGTCGGGTCGATTCCGTCTTGTCGAGTTCTGAAGGGGCCGACGCGTCGTGCTGGATCGGGCTGATGGCCAAGGATACTGACAAGCAGTACGTCGGCTACGACTTCGGTCTGTACCATACGGCCGGCTTTGGGGTGCGCGGCACGCCTAACGATCCCGATTTGGGCGGCGATCGGATGAGTTCGTGGAAGTATCCGGCCGAACACCCGTGGCTGCGGCTGGTCCGACGCGGCAACGTCTTCACCAGCCATACGTCGCCCGACGGCCAACAGTGGCACAAGGCGGCCGAGTGGTGCAAGCCGATGCGCGAGGAACTGTTCGTGGGCCTTTCCGCTAGAACCATCCCCTACAAAAGCCGTTCGCTGTTCCGCGGGACCGCGTCCCAACTCCATCTCCAGGCCGACCTGCCGACGGAAGAAAAGCCGACCGCCGCCGGGCCGTTTGACAGGAACACGCCCTGCATCACGGGCCTCGTGCAAAGCCGCTCGGAGCCCAAGATGATTTGCGCCCGAACCACGCACGACGGACTGCTGATCAGTACCGATGGCGGCGCCACGTGGCGAAGTTCGCAAGTCGACCAAGGTCTGGCCGTGCGCTCCGTGGCGATTCATCCAGCCGACGTCAACACACTGCTGTGTGCCGTCGGGGGCAAGCGAGGTTCTGCTCTGCTGAAAAGCACCGACGGCGGAACCACATGGCAACAGGTGAGCCAGGCGATCGACTTCGACGGCCAAGGTCCCACACGCTTTTGCGGCGAGATCGTGGGCTTCGATCCGGACGATCCGAAGGTGGCCATCGCGGCCGGCGAGACCAAGGGCCTTTTCATCAGCCGCGACACGGGCGACACGTGGGAACCGTTGGGACTCGAAGGCGAGCGGATCACGTGTGCCGTCTTCCAGCCACTGCACAAGCCGGGCTATCTGCTGGTGGGCACCTGCGCCGACGACGAGTTGGCCCTGCTCGGCAGCGGCAAACCGGCCTCGCCGGCTTCCAAAGGCGATCAGGGACGGCTGTACATAACGCGAAACCATGGGCAATCCTGGGAGCCGTGGTTCGCGCGGCCGCAGTTCGGCATCACTAACGTCGGGTTCGAGAAGCGCGACGGCAATATGTTCTGCCTGGCCACGACCCGAGGGATTTACAACACCTTCGATTGCGGTCGCACGATGTACCAAGTCATGGAAGGCATCCAACGCGACACGCCCTACACGGCCATCGCCGCCCATTTCATGGACTTCAACTCACGCTACTACGTCGCCCCATTGGGCTCGAAAGACACGGGCCAAGCCTTCGTCTCCGAAAACTGGACCCAAAGCTGGGACTCGGTCGCCAAAGAACCTTTCGACTTCCCCGTAGTAGCCATCCTATCCGACGCCGCCGATCCCAAGACCGTGTGGCTCGCCCTGACCGACGGCATCGTGAAGATCCGCACCGAAGACAAGGCAGCAGAATACGTTCATCGACTTGATCGGAAGAATAACGAATAGCGTGGTGGCCGGGATAAAGCGGAGCGGCGGCCCAGAGGCTCAAGAACCGGGGCTTCACTTCGCTGAGCCGCCAGCGGAACTTGGGGTCCGGAACTTGGGGCCAGAGCTTCATTAGTCATTAGCAAGACGTTTTGCCTAGGAATGGTGGACAGTCACGAATGTCACTGTCGTACCGCCAAGGAGCCACAACGTGTAGGGTCGATAGCACTGATTGCGGCACAGCATGCTGTATCCGAGGCCGCCCGCGACAGTGCCATTCGTGACTGTCCCCCAGTTACTGATAATGGGCATCTGCGTATTCAATCCTCAACGGTCGAGCCATAACCGAATGGAATACCCAAGATACCACGTCTTGTCAACACTAATGACTAATGGTAACCGTTCACGGGTCTCAGAACCATTCTGAGATGTTTTGCCGCTGAACGATA
>CAYYOX010000168.1:0-6692 GCA_964473065.1 uncultured Planctomycetaceae bacterium
GAGACTGGAATTACACCATCCGCCCCCGGAAGTAACGCCCCTAAATGGACAGGTTATTTTGTTACAAGTCCTAATTTCGACAAGCAGGTGTCTCAAACACGTTGACACGTTCCGAACCGCCGACCTGATCGTCACGTCGCTACCGGTGCGAGCACGTTGCGAAATCTGATTCTACTTCCTGCCAGATTGTCAAAGACCCAAGCTTCCCGACGCTCTCGATGGCCTAACGCCAACGGAAAGTATGCCGTGTTTTCGGCAAGACAGGCAACTTCCGTTCAGTGCATCACTCGCCGGACGGCCACCCACCACGTTACAATCCTTGCTTAGCCAACAATGTGTCCTTGGCTTTGGCAAGCCGGTCGTTGCTAGTCGGTTGGTTCTTGTGGCCGCCGTTGTCGAGTTCGTAGAGCCAGTCTAGTTTGGCGGAGGCCGTCTCTCGGCCGACCGGCTGGTTGTCGACGCTTTGACGCAGAACCATGTCGTGAGAGGATACCTTTGCGACTCGTGCCGCTTTCTTGGCCGCGGTCGACTTGCCGGTCTGGCTTTCCGCAAGCTTGCCGGTCTGGCTTTCCGCAAGATCGATCAACAGCAGCTCAGTCAATGACCACGTTTGATTGCTTCGAGCGATCAGAGTGTCTATCGCATTGACCCGCTGGTCGCGGTTGAAATCGTGGGCCGTATCCAGCGTAGCCGGGTCAAAGAACGGGTGAGGATTGTTGCGAGTATCGAGTACGTCGAAGGCGTCGACTTTGCCGTCTGCGGTGCACTCGCCAATCAGATTGCCGAAGTAGAAGACATCCGGCTGAAGCAGCCCGGTGTTGAGGTTGGCTAGAAAGGTCACTTGCAGCCAAGTGTTCTGGATGAGATTGTCGTCGAAGGTGATCGTTATTCGAGTGGAGTTGCCTACGCCTGCGCCCGGTTGAACTACAACCGTGGGTGTTGCGGCAAGCGAAACCCAACCCGCAGGATTATTGTCGTTGCCGGTCTTGAATTCGAAATCGGCGTCGGTGATCGAGATGCCGGTCCCGGCAAGGTCGACCATGATCCCGTTGATGCCTCGAACATAGTTCGTATAGTTGGCCGAGGTGGCCATTTCGTCGGGCAGCAGGGCCGTCTTGTCGGGGGCGACGGCATCGTCGTCGGTTCGTCCTCGGGTAGGGTCGTCCCAGCGGGAGTTGTTGTAGAAGATGTGGCGGCCGACGACTTGTGATTCTGCAACGAGCGTCAATTGGGTCGTATCGACATCCGTGGCCCCAAACGCGTCGGTTACTTGCAGCCGGATAGTGTGTGCGCCCACATCGAGCCCCAGTGCTTGGAGCGTCGCCCAGGAGACGGTCGGCCCGATTCCCGTCGCATCGTCAAACGCTCCGTCGTCGTCAAGATCCCAATCGTACAGCAGATCGGTATTTAGTTGGTCAAGATCGGCGGAACCGGACCCGTCGAATTGGATTGTGTCGCCGACCAGGGCGGCGTAAGGTCCGCCGGCGTCGGCCACCGGGGGATTATTCTCTACGGTGAACGTGGTTACGAAGTTACCGCCCGGGATGCCATCGCCGTCGCCGTCGAATTTCAAGCCGGCCAAGTCGTGGATACTGGTATCGCCGCGGACGGTCAAGCGGAAGCTGCCTTCCGGCAAGGGGCCGCCGATGATATTCAGCAGGACCTGGGTCGATCCGGGCGTATAGTCGGGCAACAAGGGGAACAGCACGTCGTTGCCGTTGTCGAAGATTCCGTCAAACGCCCAGAGGAGTTCGTAGTTGCCGGGTGCATTGGCGTCGATCTGGTTCACCGGCTCGCTGAACAGGAAGACAATCTGTGTGATGAGTTCTGCGGTGGAAACACCCAGACCGATCTCTGCCGGTAGGGTCCCCAGCGTACCGGGCGGTGTCACGTCGAGGCTGGACCCAAGGAACTCGAACGCACCTAGATCAAAGAACGTTGTGCCGGGCGTCGGGGCGATTTCCACCGGATTCACTTGGCCCAGATCGGACTGCCCGTTGTATTGTGACAATAGGCTGAAGACACCGTCGCCTCGCGAGATGCCGACCGTGGGAGTGAGGTTCGTGTTGCCGGCCCCATAATCGAATCGAATCCGCCCGTCGTCCGACAGCGTCACGGCGAAGTTCACGTCGGTTTCGTCAGCCTCGTTCGTGGCATCCCAGCGGATGGTTACTTGCGTGGCCACGCTCGTATCGACGAAGATATTGTCGCCGGTGCGGTCGGTTCTCAAGTTATCCCACATCGGTGCAATACGGACGTTTTCCAGGAGTTCTTCGAGCGTGTTGGAGGAGTCGCCGGCCTGGCCGGATCCCTCGAACTGCAAGAAGCCCTCCGTGGACACGCGCACGCTGGTGTAAGTTTGGTTGTAGAAGGGAAACGCAAAGGGCAGCGTGAGGGTCCAATAGGTATTGTTGCTACGCCAATTCTTCACTGTGCCATCGGTCGGGTAGGCGTCCGGCCCGAGATCGATTTCGCCATAGTCGGGCGAGCCCTGGTTCGAGGAACCCGCATCGTCGACGCGGCCGGCCCCCAGCAGGTCGAACAAAGTTCCTTGCCAGGCATCGCCACGGTCGATAGCAGGCGAACCGGCCGTCGGCAGGAAGTTATCGTCCAAGCCGCCGTCAACACCCTGGATGCCGTCGAAACCGAGGATATTGTCGGCGCCGTCGATGTCGACGAACTGCGGATCCCCTTGGCGGCTTAGGTCGTTGGTATCATCGCCATCGTTGCTGAACAGATCCTGCTCGGTGGCCGTGTACCAATCTTCGAGCGAGTGCCTTGCAACTCCGCCGAACGAGCCAACGTTCCCGGTGTCGCCGCTTCCGGTATAGAACAGGTTGTACTGGCTGTCGAACCCGGAGTTGATACCCGATTGGACAAAGATGCCGTGCCCTGCGTCGACCCAAAAGATGTTATTTCGTAACAGCACATTGGTGGCACTGGTTTCCAAGGTCAGCGCGTCGCCGACGCTTTGCAGTACGGTGTTGCCGACAAAGCGTGCATTCGAACCGGCGATCATTCGCGTGCCGAAGTTCGCGTTGGCATAGATCAGGTTGTTCTCAATCCGACCGGTGAAGGAAGTAGCCCGGATTCCCACGGAGTTCGAATAGACGAAATTGCTTTCCGCGACGCCGGCGCCGGAGATGTCGATGCCCGTCTCGTTGTCGAACACGCGATTTCGAGCGACCGGCGAGCCATGGCTCTCGATACCGACGAGGTTGTCGTAGACGACGTTTCCGATCGCTTCGGTGCCGTAAAGCCGGATACCGCTGGTGGCAGTGTGGCCGTGAACCGTGTTATCGCTGACGAGAATCCTGTTGGCAGTGACGGATATGTCGATGCCGTAACTGGTGTTGTTGCGGACCAGATTGCCGGAGATGACGATTCGATCGGTTCCGGTCCACACCCCGCTCCAGCCCCAGGCGATGATTCCAACCCCGTTGGCAAAGACCTCGTTGCCGGTCACGGCCGTTCCTTTGCCCCACACGGTAATGCCCCGGCTGTTGTCGAAGATCTGGTTACCCGAGATCAAGACGCGCTCGCCACGGGTTTCCACGGCGAATTGATTGAAGAGACTGGCGTAAACGTTATTCCCGGCGATGGTCGCGTCGTCATTGCCCTGCTTGAGTACGATTGCCGTTCCGTTGCCGAATAGTTCGTTGCCGAGGAGACTCACGTTGTTGCTGTCGGCGTCTTGTGCGGCGAACACGGCCGTGTAGGCGCCCGTCATGTGCAGGTTCTCGATCGTAATCGAATCGGCGCCGGCCAACTCGAAGACGTAGCTGCCGAGCAGATTCCTCTGACGGTCGAATCGAGCCTCGCCGATCTCCGGCCCAAGGATTCGCACGCCGCTGTCGTTCTCGGTCAACGTGATGTTGTCGAGCATCAGATACTGGCCCGTGTCGACGTAAACCACGTCGCCAGGGTCCAGGTCGTAGGCCCGCAGCAGCGCGGCCAAGTTGGCCATGGGCTGGTCGGGGCTCTTGCCGCTGTTGGCGTTGTCGCCGGGTGCGGAAGCGTACTCGTCACCGGCGGTCGACGCGTCGTTCACGTAGAACTCGTTGCCGCTGCCGGCAATACTGAGTGTCTCGTCGGAAGTGTCTTCAATCCCGGAAACAAATACGGCCCGCACCAGGGCCGTGCTTCCGGAAGTTTGCGGGCCTGCTGTCCAATCGAACTCTCCGCGCCCAAAACGGTCCATCGTCAGTCCCGCAGCCAAAGGCGACCAACTGACACCCGTATCGGTCGAGAGGTCGAGCGTTACGGTCGGAGTCGGTATGCCGAGGGGGTTATCCGCCGTGATTTCAATGGCCGACAGAATGGCGTAGGCATAAGACGAGTGCTGCCTGCCGGTGAGTTTAAGATACAAACCATCGTCCGCGGCGGTTGCAGCAAGCGGAAGGACGGTCGCCTTGTAACGCCCGCCGGCCGCCAGGAAGAGGTCGTAGTCGTCGACCACCGGAAGGTCGCCATCCGCGATGGGGCTTTCCTTGAGAAACACGTCGATCAAGCGTTGTCCGGCAGAAGTGTTCCACGGCTCGACGAAGTGAAGTCGGATCGTGTAATCCCCGGCGGATAACGGCAAATGGTAGGAGAGACTCTCTCCCCAACCATCCTCGATGTATGTCTGGTATACGGACTCCGGTGCGGCGGCATCCCCCAGACCACTCGTGTCGACGGCCTCGCTGAAGGACCTGGAATAGCTTCCCGTGTCGTAACCGTCCGCCAGCCAGTTGTCGACCCTTTGGCCGGCGATGTTGATCAACGCCACGTGGTTCGTCTCCGTCAAACCGGCCGATCGCCAACGAATGGGGACCTGTTGCCCTTCCTCAAACTTTTCCAGACCATTGGGGGAAACGATCTGGACGAGTTGTTGCGTGCTAAGTGCAGCCTGCGGTGAGTTGCCATAGGCGCCGAGGTTCACGCGACCGCCGTTAGGCGCCGGCTCGGCCAAGTAGTAAGACATCAAATCGCCGCGATCGATACCCGGCGAGAATTCGCCCGCGTCAGAGGTGAAAGTTGTCGCCAGGGGCACGGGCAACCCGGTAACCGGATCCTTCACTGGCGCCAACGACCCGCCGTGGAAGCTTCCGTACTGACTTCTCAAGTGGAAATCGTCATCGGTCCCATGATCGACATCGGCCGCCGCGTCGTAACCGAGCACACCGTCGAGCCCCGCAGGATCGACGAACAAGGGGTCGGCTTCGAGACTGTTGTGGTCGAAGCCCAGTTCGTAGAACCAGTCGTGGCGGTTGGTGAAGTCGCGATCTTGCCAGCGAGCGAAGCTGCCGCTGCCGGTCACGTGCAGCAGGTTGTAGTCGCTTTGGAAGCCGGCTTGGCTGTCGGTGGCCACCGCGATGCCTATGCCGTCGGCGACGTGGATGATGTTGCTATTGACGTGCGTACCAACGGAGTTGACCACGCGTAGGGCGTCGCCGCTGGGCTGATACAGGGTATTGTTTGCCACCAGGGCATTAGTCCGCCCCTCGACCAGGATCGCCACGTCGCTGCTGGCATAAACGATGTTGCCCTGGATCGTCCCTCCGCCAACGATACCTGCGGTGTTGCTGTAAACGACGTTTTGGAGAATCCGCGAGGCGCCGTTGCTGTCCTTGATGCCGGTGCTGTTGTCGTACACTCGGTTCCGCTCGACACGGCCGGACGTGACAGCAATCCCGACGGCCAAGGAATTTCGGTTTCCGTGAACCACGTTCCCTTCGGCCGCCACGTTGACCCCCGCGATGTTGATGCCCAGGGAACTGTTGGCAAAAACGGTATTACCGATGACCAGGATTTCCACCGGTGCGGTGGGGGCGCTGGCATGAATGCCGGTCGTATTGTCATGGACCAGATTGCCGCGGACCGTGCTGTCCGTTCCGACGACCCAAATGCCGGCAGCGCTGTCGAACAGTTCATTATCCTCGATCCGAGCATTTCGCCCGCTGGAATCGATGGCTCGGGCACGGAAGTTGAAGGCTGTATTGCCAATAATCAGGACATCCTCGCCCTTGGTCTGGACGGCAAAGTTCCGGTCTAGTCCGGCGGGCTCAAGCCGACTCCCGTCGAATCGGTTGCCCGAGATCAGGGGTCGGTCATTCGAGGAACCCAACGAGATAGACCCGTCGCCAACGTTGCGCCCCGTAACCTCGGAAAAGCTGCAGCCGATGATTGCCAGATCGTCGCTGTCGGACGCGTCGGCGGCATAGACCGAGATATGTCCGCCTCGGATATCGAGGTTCTGCAACGTCACGTTGTCTGCCCCGATCAATTCGAACACGTGCCGGTTGTAATCATAGTCGTCGCGTCGCAATACGGTTGCGAGTTGCTGGCCGTTGAGGTAACCCCGGAAAGTAACGCCGCTCTCTTCCTCAGTCAGCACCAGGTTCGACAGCAACTCGTAAACGCCGGTGTCGACGTAAACCACGTCGCCGGGGTCGAGATCGTAGGCCGCGATCAGAGCCGCCAGACTGAGCATGGGTTGGTCGGGGGACCTGCCGCTGTGGGCGTTGTCGCCTACGGCGGTGGTGAAACCGTCGCCGGTTTGCGAATCGTCGTTGACGTAATACGCGTTGCTGGCGCCGGTGACGAGGAAGTTGTCGTCCGACTCGTCCGTAAGCAACGGCGAGGAGCCGGGAACAACCACCCGAAGCCGCATGGCGTCGCCGACGGGCCCGGCAGTCCAAGCGTAGCTG
>CAYYOX010000168.1:6702-11463 GCA_964473065.1 uncultured Planctomycetaceae bacterium
CGGGTCAGAGGTTCCCGACGGGCTGTCGATGGTCAACTCGATCCCGGACAGGATGGCCCTGGCGCTGGTCTTGCTGACCAAAGTCAACTTCAATCCATCGCCGGCTACCGGAATCGAGTTCAGCGACAGAGTCGTCGCTGCGTAGCGGGTTTGTCCGGCGGCAAGGAAGATGTCAAAGTCTTCGACAATCGGATCGGGATCGTCTTGTACGTAGATGTCGAAAAGGCGGTACCCGACGGACGCACCCTGGGGCTCGACGAAATGCAGGCGGAGGTTGTAGGTGCCGTTGGGTATCGGCAATTCATACGTCATGTCCTCATTCCAGTAATCCTCCGCGTAGGTTTGGTAAACGGCTTCCGGCGCGGCCGCATTTCCCAAACCGGAAGTATCGACCGGATTGGTGATCGCCCGAGCGATCCCGGTTTGGCGATACTTGTCGAATGCCCATCGCTGGACCGTTTCGCCGGCGGTGTTGATTAGTGCCCAAGGTATTTGCTCGCTCAGGCCGACCGATCGCCACTCGACGGAGACTTCCTGTCCGACCTCGAACTTTTCTCGACCGTTGGGTAAGAGCATTTGCACCAACTGTCCGGTGATCGAGCTGGCGGTTGCATCGGGAGTGTTTCCATGCGTACCCAGGTTGACTCGTGCCCCGTTGGGCCACGGCTCGCTCAGGAAGTAGGACACCGGATCTCCGGCATCCACGCCGGGCGAGCCGGCTTGCAGGTGGAAGTCGTCGTCCAGGCCACGATGCCCTTCGACCTGCTGGACGCGAACCATGTCGGCTTCGACCGGAAAATCGCCGTGGTCGGAGAGCGTCACCACCATCGTGTCGCCGGTGGCTTGAAACACGCCCAGGCTTTCCCAAGGTATGTCCGATTCGACAAAATCATCGGGCGCGACGCGCAAGTTGAGTTTTTGATAGGAGGCGCGGAAATCGCCGTCGTAGATGGAGAATCGAGCTTCGTTGTTCAGATCGAGACAGGCCGGCCAAGTGGCGGCAAACTCGTAGAACTCACCCGGCGTCAGGCCCGTGATCGTCCAGCTAACGACGTCGGCCACGTCGTCGTCCTCGCTGCGGTGATAATCTCCGCCATAACCCCATGCGGCCAAGTTGCCCGTCATCGGTTCCGGCTCGATCTGGTTGAAACCGAACATCATCGCATCGGCGATGAAATCTGTACCGCTGCCGGTGACCGTAACGGTTGCAACTCCGGATCCAGGGATGGTACCGGAGAGCGTACCCAAGTCATGCCAACCCGCTCCGGCGGATGGCTGGTGGAAGACCGTCTGTCCGGATAAGCTCCCGCCGTTGACCGAATACGAGACGCCCTGCAAACCGGGATGCGTTATCCAGTAGGCGGAGACGTCAAACTGGAATGCGCTACCCGGGCTGCCGAAAAGAACATGCTGCCATCGGGCAGACGCCCATCCGCACGATTCGAGGAAGTCGCCGTCGTAACCGTCCGCCTGGTCGACGTGATACCAGTTGCCTTCGGTGCTGAAAACGGCCGAGCCGTCATCGAAGACTCTTGGAGCGTCGAGCGGCTGCATACTATAACCCAGCACACTGTCGGCGCCCGCCGGGTCGACGAACATCGGGTCGCCAAGGCGACTGTGTTGGCCCAGCCCCAGTTCGTAGAACCAGTCGACCAGATTGCCAAATTCTCGCGAGCCCCAGCGGGCGAACTGTCCGGAACCGGCGAAGTTCAACAGGTTGTAATCGCTGATGAAGCCGAGTTGGGCGGCGTCGGCCACATCGATCGCATAGCCGCCGGTTGGATTGCCGCCACCGTCGAAGCCGCCGACCTGAAGGATGTTGTCGCGGACGTCGGCGTCGACCGCAGTGACAAGGCGAATCGCGTCGCCCGTTGACTGATATACCGTATTACCGGCCACTGCCATGTCGCTGCTCAATACGACCAGAATTCCCACATCCGTGTTGTCATAAACCAGATTGTTGACAATATCCTCTGTCTGCGTGTTGGCGGCGCCGGCTCTGATGCCCATGAAATTCGAATACACGCGGTTGCCCTCTACCAGGCTGCCGCGGGTCGCGTCGATGCCGACCTGGTTGTCATACACGCGGTTGCCGATCACCGATGAAGAATCTGCCCAGATTCCACTCGGATTCGTATAGACTATGTTGTCGACTGCGCTGGCCCCGTAGAGATCGAGCCCGATCAACCGGTTGCGATACACCGTGTTTTCTGAGATGCGCATATTGCCCAAGTCCACATCACCGGTAGCATCGATGCCCGTTGTGTTGTCGTGCAGCGTGTTCCCAGCCACCAAGAAGCGGTCTTCTTCGGCGGCCGAACCCAAGGCATAGGCATAGATACCGGTCGTGTTCTGATAGACGTGATTGCCGCCCAGCGTATGTCCGGCGCCGCGAACATCCATGCCCGTTCTGTTGTCGAACACTTCGTTTCCGGAAATCACAACCCGAGTGCCGGCGATGTTCAGCCCCGTGTTCGACCAGTCGCGGACCACGTTATCGCTGATGCGGGCATCGTCGTTGCTTCCTCGCAGGTTGATGCCGTCGGTTCCGGCGCCGGCGAATTCGTTTCCGACGATCCTCACGCCGTCGCTATCCGAGGTCGCAGACGCATAGACGCCGTAATAGGTATTCGTAATGTAGAGGTTTTCCAAAGTCACGTCGTCGGCATCGGCCAACTCGAAGACGTAGTTGCCGCTAGCCGTATTGCCGCGGTCGAGAACGGCTTGATGATCGCCCCCGGCGGGCCCCAGAATGTGAACGCCCGCATCGTCCGCCTGGATGAGGATGTTGGCCGTCAGGTTATAGACACCCGTGTTGACGTAAATCACATCACCCGGCCCGAGGTCGTAATCCTCCAGCACGCGGCGGATCGACGCCTTCGGTGTGGAAGGATGCGTGCCGTTGTTGTCGTCGTTGCCGATACCCATGGCGACTGCCAAGGGGCCCATTATCTCGTCATCGGCTAGGATGCCGTCGTTGACATAGTAGGCGGCAATCGGGCCCGTGATCGAGAACGGCGTGTTGCTCGTGTCGACCGCAGCGCCGGCATCGTTGCGGGTGATACGAATCAGGTAGTTGCTGTCCGGAAGAACCGTATCGGGAACGGTCCACCAATAGAGGCCGTCGTTGTCCGTCGCTGCTTCGAGGGTCTCGATCGGCACGGGATTGCCTTCCCCCAGTAGTTCGATCAGCACGGTTCCCGACTGGTCGTGGCTGCGCCAGCGGATGTCGAAGGTTTGTTCTGCAGGCCAAGTCTCGTTGCCGTCCGGAGCGATCACCAGAACGTATTGGGCCGGACTCTTCGACGCTTGCGCCGTATTGCCGTAAGCACCCGCATTGAGGAAGTCCCCGTTGGGGATCGGCTCATTGCCGAACGGATCGGTCGGGTCCCCCCGGTCGACGCCCGGCGAGCGGTCGATCCCCGGCAAGCCGATCACGTCGGTCGTCCATTGGCCCAGCGGAAACTCGGGCAATCCGTCGTTGCCGAGAACCGGGGCGAGCGATCCGCCGTGGAAACTGTCGTACTCGCTTTGCAGATGGAAATCGTCGTTTCGGCCGTCGTCGATTGCACTGACAAAGCCCAAGGAACCCGCCGCATCGACAAACAGCGGATCTTGTTCGAGACTGTTTAGATCACCGAACGTAGCGCCGCGCCACTCGTGCAACGTGGGGCGGACGATTCCTTGCCACGACCCGACCTGACCCGAGCCGGTTGGATACAGGAGGTTGTAATCACTGGAGAACCCGATCTCGCTGGCCGGGTCGACGGCAATCCCGACGCCGCCGTCGACCGTTATGATGTTGTTTCGAATCTCGACGTTCTTGGCATTTACGAGATCAATTCCGCTGCCTTGCGGCTGGACGATCGTGTTGCCGACGATCTGGCTGCCGTCCGCGCCCGTCAGGGCGATTGCCCGAATTGTATTGGCATAGACCAGATTGCCCAGCAGATCGCCGCCAAACGCCACGCCGAAGGCGCTGTCTCCGTGGATGCCGTGGGCGTTGGAATAGACCACGTTGTGATCGACCAGCGTGTCGATCCCGGCGTGGATTCCCGCCTCCATGTTGGCATACACCCGGTTCTCGGAGACGACCGAACCGCCGTAGGCCTTGATGCCGGTGCGGTTATGGTCGACGACATTTCGCACGGCCCGGGCGCCGGACTGAAGCCGGATGCCGGCCCGCGTATTGCCCGTGTGGTCGAAGACGTGATTGCCCGCAACCACCACGTCATCACGCGCGTCGATGCCATGCCCGGCGTTTTGATGTACGATATTTCCGGCCCGCTGATCGAGATCGTTGTTACCCACCCAAGCCGTCGTACCAGCCACGGTATTGGAAACGTAAATGCCTTCGCCCGCGTTATAGCGAGAGACGCTTCTAAGCAGCGCCACGTCTCCCGGATCGTCCAGATAGATCCCGGCGCCGCCGTTGGCCTCGACAAGGCTATCGGTCAGCAAGCCGACCAGACCGTCGATGTAGATCCCGTGCCGGTCATTATCGCGGGCTTCGATCTCTCTCAGAGAAACGACCGTCGAACCGCCTTCCACGGCCAGCCCGTCGCCGCTGCTGCCGCTCAGCGTCAGCCCGGCAGCCGTGAACGTGGTGCTGCCGTTATGGACGAGGAGGCCTGTCGATCCGCCGGTGAGAGTCAGATAGTTGACCGTCATCAAGTCGGCATCGTTCAATTCGACTACAGGCGCAACGGTTGCCGGATGAGCATGGTACAAGACGGCCTCATGGCTCGGATCTACCGGTCC
>CAYYOX010000169.1:0-11454 GCA_964473065.1 uncultured Planctomycetaceae bacterium
TCTGAGACCCGTGAACGGTTACGTAATTTCACGATAGCCGACCGATTTGGCCGTCGCATATCCGGCCGCTCCCCAAACTTCCAATTGACAAGGCCGCGGCTGAACCATCGAAGCCAACCCGGCCCCGCGCACGGCCACGCCCCACTGACCGTCTTCCATTTCAACGGCAAACACTTCCGCACCGTTCTCCAATCGCCCAACCCGAACCGACTCGCCCATAGCCGCCGTAGCAAAAAACGTCAGCCCGATGGCCACACAACAGATCCGGCCCAACTCACGACTTTCCCTTGCGCCGTTCGTTCGATCAAATAGACTCATTACTCGCTCCCTTTTCATCATCCAGTATTCCAAGCTCCAACTCCACGCCATTCTAACATCGTGCCCTCCGATGTCCAGCGAGCGGCGCTTTTCCTGGCATTTGCTTGACATCGGAGCTTGCTTTGGGGTAATACCCTCGATTATGCTAGTGGCGATCCATGGCAAGAATACGAATGAAACTGTCTCACGCAAAGGCGCTAAGACGCAAAGAAGGACGGGAGAAGGATGGCGATTTCTTTGCGTCTTCGCGCCTTTGCGTGAGACCTCTTCGTTGCCTACTACCTGCCGGGAAATCGCTTCGGCTACGGAAACTGCAGCTTCAGCACGTAGGCTTCCCAATCCTGTTTGAAGGCGGACATGTCGCGGCGGTCCAATACGGCCGCGAGCGTCTTGTAGCCGGTGGGGTCTTTCTTGTGGTTGGCCTGGAAGCGGTGATAGAACTTTCGCAATAGCTTGCGCTCCTGCAGATAGTAGCAGACGTATCGGGCCTGAGCGTAGTTCGTGCCGGGGTCATGCTCGTAGAATTCTTCGGTGGTGGTCGAGCAGAGCGTTTTGAACGAGGGCACGCGATCCGCGCGGATCGCCTTTTGCAGACCGGCTAATCGCCAATTGGTCAGCCCGACTATTCGGCCGTCGCGATCCGCGCTCTGCTCGTAGAGTGAGCCGAGCCCTTCGTTGAGCCAGGCGGGGCACTCGGGAAAGTTGGCCTCCATGAAGGGATGCACGATTTCATGGACCAACGTACCGCCCCCGGTCGCGATGTTCATCACCAGGGCTTTATGCTCGTTGGAGAAGTAGCCGTACGGCGTGTCCGGCTCGTGGTCGAAGAGTTCCTTAGCATGCTTGCGATAGCTGGCCCGATCCTTGAACAGCCAGATGTCGAGGATCTCGGTCGGGTCCTTCTTGAAGTATGCCTCTTTAAGCTTGTCGACGGCCCATTTGACCGTCCCCTCGGCGCGCCGCTTGACCATCCGGGGCGATTCGTCGCTAATGACGACGAACGGTGGTTGGACGATCAGGGTGAAGTCGTCGCCCGGCAGCTTCTCATAGAGCTCGGCCACATGCCGGTCATAGTCGGTTGCCGTAGGCCGACGGGCCGCTTCTTCCGCCATCGCAGCGATCACGAAAAGGCCGAGCCAGAGTGCCGACAGTGAGATTCGTAGCCATCGTATGCCCATCGTTGCAATCCTGGACTTGGCCAAAGGGAAAAGGGAAAACGTCAGGGCAAGCCCTGACCTACGGTACTGCCTACAGCCGGCTGATAGGGATTTACATCAGCCTTGAGTCTGACATAACGGGCCGGAATTGTCAATCCTCGGCGCACCTTCAAACATGGGCACGCGGCGACGATCGGTTAGAACCAGATCCGCACGCCGGCAATGAAGTTGTTCGTCTGTGACTCGTCCAGGTCGTAATACTCGTAGCCGACGTACGTCTCGATCCCGTGGAGAATCAGCCCATTGGTCATGCGGAAGCGGAACTGCTCGGCGCGGCCCAGGCTGCCCCAATCGAGCGTCGCCGAGATCACCCAGGGTTTGGCGGGAAACCAATCCATGCCGTAAGTGAAGTTGAAACCGAAGTCCGTTTGGCTCGGATCGTCGAGCCAGTTGAAACCGATTCCGGTCCGCCACTGCATCTGCTCATTCTGTGCGAAGCGGTAGACAAGATTACAGTCGCCGAGCCAGATTTCATCTCGAGCGCCGCCGGCCAAGGTCTCCTCGATGAAGTGCATTTCGGTATCGATACCCCAACGCGACACCGTGCTGAGCAGCAGTTGCCCCCCGATGCGATCCAAGTCGTCGAAGCTGTCGGCATATTCGGTGCTCAGCCGGGCGGCCCAGCGACGCTCTCGAGGTGCGCCGTATTGCGGATCCGGCGAGTTGGGTTCTCGCTCGCCGGGCAACCATCCGTCGAAAGTCATGTAGCCCGGGCCATGGTCGTAGGGAAACCTTGGAAACAAGTATTCGGTCTCGAAATCATCCCCCAGCGCCTTGTGCGGACCCCAGAAAGGCGACGTAACGGCCGCCGCTGCGAACAGTCCGCCGAGCATATAGAACGACGTGTCGCCGTCGTCATACTCGTAGCTGGCTCCGTCGTTGCCGTAATGGAAGTGGTGGTCGTCGTGATCGTCGACCCGACGGCGCGCGTCATCGGGCGGCGGCGCTTCAGAAGGCGCCGGCGTCGATCGGACCGCATTACGCAAGGAACCCAACCAGCCCTCGCCACGAACATGCGACACGTTTAGGACAAGAAGCAAGCCCAACTCGCCCCGGCAAGCGATCGCCGAACAAGATCGGATTCTGCAGATACCCAGCGACATAGCATCCCTTATGAGTCGCGGGAAGATACGCCCAACGGGGAGGCCCGTCAAGGCCATTCTTCGTACGGCGTACTCCGAAGTGTTTCGAGCTGCGCCATTGCTGGACTCGAAGAATAGGATCTGTAGTTCGTGAGTATCCCCCGTAGCAGGATCGACCTGAAAGTGTCTCGAACAACGACTGAAAAACGGCACCACTTCTTATGGGTGGCAGGGCAGTGCCGGGAACTCATCCGCCGGAAGACTCCTCAGACGCACCGCATTTCAAAGGTTTGGTAGGGACTGTATCGCTGCGCGCATCGACCGGTCGGCCACCCAATTCCGCCTTCATTGGTTATGGCGTGTTGTCATGCGTCTACGACGATCTGATTGTCAAGGGTGTCGCTCCGGACGACTTGCTGCGGCAATCGGAACGCTCAGGGGTAGTCTTTTCTTGCTTTTCTTGTTGCAAAACCCCGCACCCAATCACTATAAGGGTAGAATCAGGATTCTTGTAACAGATGCGGAATGTCCATGTCCCAGAGAGACGCGGAGTGTGTTCGGCTTTGTCTGAACGGCCACCGGGAGGCCTTTGGCGACTTGGTTCAGCGTTATCAGGCCCCTTTGGTCAGATACCTGACCGGACGGTTGGGCAACGAGGAAGCGGCGGTCGAGGCTGCCCAAGAAACGGTTGTCCGCGCCTATTGCACATTGCGGAAGCTCAAAAAGCCCGAGTCGTTTCACTGCTGGCTGCTGGGCATCGCGGGCCGGGTGGCGAAGGAAACCCAGCGTAAACGGTACCGACGTAGGCAGATTGTCTCGCTGCCAGGTGAGCCGGTGGTCGAACCCAAGGATGGCCCAGACCCGGGGTTGGATCAGGCGGTGGCGGGACTGCCCGAAATCTACCGCCGGGTGGTTCTGCTGCGGTACTATGGCGGATTGTCGTGTGCCGAGGTCGGCCGCGAACTGGGAGTGTCTCTCGGCACGGTCACCATGCGACTTTCACGGGCCTACGGACTGTTGCGGGAATGCCTAGCGGAAGAAGATCAGTTCGAAGGGCCCGAGGTGTAGTCATGAATTGCGCGGAATGTACAGAACAGATGGTCGCCCACGTGGAAGGTCTGTTGGACCAGTTGCAGCAGAGCCGGGTCGAGTCACATCTGGCCGATTGTCCGAGCTGCCGGGCCGAGTTGGACCGAATGCGGCACATGTTTGATCGTCTCGTGCGTAGCGGACAAGCGGCCCCCGGTGCGTCGTTGGACCCGCCGTTGCCAGGCCGGCTTGTTGTAGAACAGACTCTTAGACAAAGGAGAACGATGATGAAACGGATCACCAAGACCGTCGTAGCCGCCGCGGTGCTGATTGGCGCGTACATTGGCCTCTCGAATCTGTCGATGGATCACAACGGCAACACGCTGTTGGACGGCAACGTGGCGTTTGCTGAGATGCTCCAGCGTATCGAGAATGCGAAGACCCTCGACTGCACACACATCCATTACGCTTACGATTTGGAAAAAGGCCGAATCATCGAGGACGGGAAGAGCCGATGGATGTTTAGAGAACCCCGTCAGATGCGGCGGGTCCGCTACAACGACGATGGCAGCATCCTGTTCATCTGGATTGAGGATTTTGACGAGGGAACGAAGCTCGTCTTGTGGCCCAAGAAGAAAACGGCCGTGTTTGCTCACAAGGGCAGATCGACGGCCGGGCACGGATTCCCCGCACACGGACCGATAGACCGCATCAAAGCCGAGCTGGACAAGCGAAAATCGCGGCCGTTGGGGAAGAAAACAATCAACGGCCGAGAGGCCTATGGCTTCACCCATAGCTACGACAAGGTTCGCCCTGCCGACCCCTATTGGCGGCCCGCCGACTTTTGGATCGACGCGAAAACGAAGGAGATGATCCTGTATCAGATACCGGGGCCTAAGTTGCGACTACTCAGGGCGGAGGAGGCCCGGACGGGGAAACTGGACGCGTGGCGGAAGAAACACTCGGATGAGGGATCGAAGCTTGTGTTTCTGGGAGAAGAATTTCGCGACATCGTCTACGACTCGGAGTTGGACGACTCGTTATTCAGCTTCGACGTGCCGGAAGGCTACACCGTGGAGACTCATCGCCGACCTGAGGTGACGGAGAAGGACATGATCGAGTGGCTGAAGGTGGCGGCCGAGTGCTTCGAGAACACTTTCCCGGACGACCCCTCCAAGAAGATCGGGTCGTGGGTAGTCGGGGGGGATAGAATGGGCAAGATCCTGAGAAAGGGGCCCAAGGGGCTCACGTCGGCGGAAAAAAAGCTCTATGACCTCGTCCACATGCCGTTTGACCGAGTCTACCAGAATCCGGTCGAGCGATTTGCCGAATTCACCGCGGGCGATAGCTGGCACTACGCCGGCAAGGGAGTCACGCTCGGCGACAAGACCGCGATCGTCTGCTGGTACAAGCCCACCAAGGATTCGAAGACCTACCGGGTGGTCTACGGCGATCTGAGCGTCAAGGACGTCGCTCCGGAAGACCTGCCGTCGCAAGCGGAGCCCTAGCAGCCTGTGACCTGGGAGCCGGACGGGATTCCGCGGACTCTCCGTGATTTCCGCAGATCGACATTATGGCTTCTTCTTTAGTGAGGGGGACGCGACAAATGAGCTAAGTGCGCCATCCCTGAGCATGAAGAGCAGTCCCAATTCGTCGTAACTCAAGTAGCCGAATTTCCCGGTCTTTGGGTATGGGCTAGGCGAGGACTTTCCGTAGACTTTTTCGATCTCGTCCTGACTGGCGCCCATGGCGATGCCCTCCTTCGTCTTTCCCAGGAAATCTTGCACCAGAAAACCCATTGCCCCCTGGGTCTGGCAGGAGATCGTCGAGAGCCCGCGGTGCGGCATCACTGAAAGCTGGAATCCGCGGGAGTTGTATTCGAGGATCTCCCCTCCCACCCGGTATCCCGGGCTCTGCTTCCATCGCTCGATCCCTTTCTCGATGCTTTCCCGCTGCTCCTGAAACTTCGGATCCTTCAACAGTCGTTGATACTGCACTGGTTCCCCGAATTTCTTCCTCTCGATCGCCTCCGGCTTGCCCAACAGTCGAATCACTTCTTCCTTGGACATGCCGAACCGAACGGGGCCAATGCCGACCAGCGGCGAGACAACCAGTGGGGCCAGTGCCTTCTCGTCCGGGTGTGAAGGCGGTTCCTTTACCGATGATTCGACCGTGTAACCGGCCGGCGGAGTCGTGTCGAAGTGCGACTCGTCGAACTGGCGGTCGAACACAAAGTCACTCAGAGTCTCTTGGGTCTTTTTGCCGTCTAGGTTCTTCCAGGTTGTTTCAACGCGTATTGGCAGGTGTGTTTCGGGATCGACCCAGACGTTCGTGTCCCTTCCGTTCTGGTGAACGACGAATCCGAGTGCCTTCCTGCCGTCGATTTCCTGATCGGGTAACTTCTTGACTGCATCTTGTCGAATGTTGCGGAGTTTCTCATAGAGGTTCTCGGGCATTGGGAAAGCCCGCTTCACGATGGCCTTCTTCTCTTTCGCGATCAGTTGAAGAAACCTTCCCTGTTGTGGATTGAGGATCACAGTGTCTCCGTTGGGCAGTTCGGCTCGCATCTGATTAGATGTATTCCCCGTGACTCGGGTTATCCTTGGCGGCTGGCCGTTCGTCAGTATGGTGAGTGTGCACGTCATCGTTCCCGTCTTCTCTACCTGCTCCTGAACATCGGCAAAGGCCACATTGTGCCCGGCCCCGGACGACACCAACCAGGCAGTCAAAGTTCCGATAACCAACAGGACGGTGGCCGCGACCGCGATTCTTGCGAACGTGACATTCTTACTTTGCAGTGATGGTGTTGGATTGGGTAAAGCGACCAAAGCGGACCGAGCACGGTCGATGGCCCGCTCGGCGGAACCGGGGCTGGACTCGACGTCGGCCAATCGCTGGATGCGCCGGATGATCTCCTGTGGGTCAAGTGTCGACATGAGGAACCTCCTTTTCCGCCGGCAGAGGCGGCGTGTGACTGAGAAGCGAGCGAAGGCGGGTGATTGCCTTGTGGCACAAAGAACGCACGTGATGCGGTGTCTTGCCGAGCTGTTGTGCAATCCTTTCATACGATTCTTCTTGGAGATACCGCAGCAAAATGGCATCGCGGCTTACCTCCGGTAACCTGTCCAAGGCGGCCAATACGTGTTCCAGTTCTTCGCGATGTAGCAGCCCGCTCAAGGCAGAGGGAGTGCTCACCGCGGGTTCCGCCAGAATCCGCCCGGCTTGGAGCGTTCTTGCTTGACTCCGACGCCAATCGAAGGCCAGATGGATTGCAGCGCGATAGGCGTAGGCGGCCGGATCGACGGCCCGATGAAAACTCTTCGACTGGCTGAGTTTGAGGAAAAGTTCCTGCATCAGATCCTCCGCAACGTCTTCGCGCAGGGTCAGTCGCGTCAACAGGACGTGCAAATGCCTGCCGCGTGTGTCCAGAAAGGTCAGGAGTTCTTCCAGGTGATCGCTCAACGCGTCTCCTCCGAGGTCTACTTCAGTAGACTCCAAATCGAGCCTCTGCGCACCCCAGAAAACCCCGAAACAGGAAGGATTTGTGCAAAAGACGACGTAACCTGCCGAGTTGGGGGAAGTCTGCCTGTTGGAACTCGCCCGAAGTGTGCGTCGAGCGCCCACCTCCTTACAGAGTTCCTGTCAACACGACATACGGCCAACGGACAGACATGTGAATCATCCCTGAGTTTGGCCCAACGGATGGCGTGTGGAGGAATACTTCGAGGACGCGAAAAAACACCTGGGAATGGCCGACTACGAAACGCGCGCGTGGACAAGTTGGCATCCTCACATGGCGTTAGCGCAAGCCCTGACCTACTACTACGCTCTACGCGGCCTTGGACGGTGCGCCGGGGATTGTCTTTCCTTGGAGTTGGTAGACATAGGCCAAGACTTCGGCTACGGCGGCGTACTTGTCTTCGGGGACGGTCTGATTCAGTTCGACATCGCGGTACAGCGCTTGGGCGAGCGGTTTCTTTTCGACGATCGGGATGCCGTTTTCCAGGGCCAGTTTTCGGATTCGCGCGGCGATGACTCCGGCCCCCTTGGCCACTAGAATGGGAGCGGCCATGGTCTCGGGTTTGTACTGAATGGCCACGGCCAACTCGGTGGGGTTGGTAATCACGACGTCGGCTTTGGGGACGGCTTCCGATAGCCGGTTGAGCGCCAACTGACGTTGCACGGCCCGGCGTCGGCCGATGATCTCCGGGTTACCCTGGAGGTTCTTCATTTCTTCGCGGACTTCCTGCGATGTCATCTTGATGTCCTGCTCGTGTTTCCATTTTTGGAATGCGTAGTCGAGGATCGCCAAGATCAACAAGGCGACGGCGATCTTCAAGGCGGTGGACAAGATGATCTGCACCACATAAAGGGCAATCTGCGGGATCTCCATGTTCGTCATGCCCAGGATCGCATCGCGATGGGTGTAAAGGCTCAGGTAAGCCACGGCAGCGATGATCATGATCTTGAAGATGCCAAAGATCAGTCTCATCACACTGGTCATCGAGAACAGCCGCCCCAAGCCGGTGATAGGGTTGAGTCGGGTGATGTCGGGGGCAAGTTTATCCGGCAAGAACAGGAATCCGACTTGGGCCACATTCACACAGATGGCTCCAACGAATAGGATCCCGAAGATGGGCAATACCACCGGGCTGAGTCCCAGCAAGATTCCGTTGAACTGGGTTACGGCAAAGTCGACATCCGCCGAGAGCCACGCCTTGCTGCCGAGTTGTTGTAGGGAAAAGCGGCCGAAGAATTCAACCAGCCCCTCGCCGAGCGCCAGCATGCACAACACCCCGATGATCAACAGCACGGCCGAGCCAAGGTCTTGGCTCTTGGCGACCTGCCCCTGCTCGCGGGCTTGTTGCCTGCGATGCGGAGTTGCGTCCTGGGATTTGTCGCCGTTTTGCTCAGGCATGAGTTGGGGAGCAGTGGATAGTGGACAGTAGTTAGTGGATAGTGATCATTCTGACTATCCCAGAGGTAGGTGAAGGGCTTGGAGTACTGCGGTGAGCGTGGGTTCGATTTGTTCTTGAAAGGCCCAAACCGAACCGCCGAGCGTCAGTGAGAGGATCGAAAAGGTCAGCATCGAGTTCAGCCCGAATCCCACGATGAGGATGTTCAGTTGCGGCAGCGTGCGGCCGATCAGCCCAAGGACCAAAAGCGACAACAACAGGGCGGTTACCACGGGCAGGCCCGCTCGAATTCCCAGGACAAAACTCTCATGCACTAGCGTGGTAAACGTATGGGCGATCGAAACGGGAAAGGCGCCGCTGCCGGGCGGGATCGTCGCGAACGTGTCGAGCAATCCGGCCATCACCATGCGGTGTCCGCCGATACAGACGAAAACGGCCATGGCCACCATGGACAACAACCGCCCGAACATGGAGACCCTGGACCCTACGCTGGGGTCGAAGACCTGGGCCAGCATCAAGCCGCCGATTCGTCCCATCATCTGGCCGGATAGCTGGATCCCGGAGAAGAGGATCACGATTCCCAATCCAAGACAGACCCCAATCGCCAACTCGCTTCCGATAAAGACCAGATAGTTGACCATTGTGCCCGGGTAAACGACTTCGACATCCCATTGAGTCGGCATGATCAACACGGCCAAGGCAACCGCCAACAGGCCGCGCACTTGCATGGGCACTTCTTTGGTGCCGTAGATCGGCGCAACCATGACCAGACCGCTCACCCGGGTCAACACCAAGGTAAACAGCAGGAACTGCTGGACATCGAATTGTTGTAGCCAATCCATGGTCAGTGTGGAGCTTGTCGCGGTGGAGGTGTCTTTCGTTTAGAAATCCAAATGCCGAAATCCGAATGACGAATGCCTAAGGCGTGGTTCTCCCTTTCGTCATTCGTCATTCGGATTTCGTCATTCTACGCGTGGGTCTTCGCTGCTCGACCCACCCTACCTATCCCACGATCATGCAAGGCTGTTCACAGATTGTCGGGGATTCGCTCGATCAGTTCGGTCGAGTATTGCAGCAGGCGCGTCATTAGCCAAGGCAGCGAGATACTCAAGGCCACAATCATGGCCACGATCTTGGGAACAAACGCGACGGTCTGTTCCTGGATCTGGGTGAGCGCCTGAAACAGGCCGATCATCAGGCCCACGGTCATGCCGGAGACCAACACGGGCGCGCCGATCATCAAGGTCGTCCAGAGGGCTTCACGCCCTAATTCGATTGCGTCGCTGGGGGTCATAGTGATTAGTGGTTGGTGGTTAGTGACTCAGTGGTTAGTGGCTGGGTCATGTGAAGGGTTGGAAGCTTTCCAGTAGCATTCCCACGACCAGATGCCAGCCGTCGATCAGGACGAATAGCAGCAGTTTGAAGGGCAAGGAGATCAACACGGGCGGCAGCATCAACATACCCATTGAAACCATCACGGCCGCAATGACCATGTCCAGGATCAGAAACGGCAAGTAAACCTGAAGACCGATCAGAAACGCCGTCTTCAGTTCGCTGAGCATGAACGCCGGCAAAAGCACTTGCAAAGGGACTTCATCGTAGCTCTCCGGCTGGGGTTGGTCGGAAGGTAGATAGGCGAGGAATAGATGTACGTCGTCGCTGTTGCCGGTCCGTTCGATTTGCAGGCTCATGAAACGGCGAAGCGGCTGCACGCCGGCTTGCCAGGCCTGTTCGCCCGTGATCTGATGGTTGGTGTACGGAACAATGGCCTCGTCGTAGACTTGCTTCCAGGCGGGGGTCATGATCAAGAGGGTCAGAAACAGCGACATCGCCGTGATGACCTGGCTGGGGGGCAGTTGCTGGGTGCCGATGGCCTGCCGCAACAAACCGAGCACCACGATGATTCGCACGAAACAGGTCGTCATCAGCAGCACGGCCGGTGCCAAGCTCAGCACGGTCAGCAGCAACATCACCTGGATCGTAGAGCTTAAACCTTCCGGACCGGCCCAAGCTTCGGGCCCGCCTGTAATCCCCTCGGGAAGTTCGATCGAAAGCGGCTCGTTGGGAACATCTTGGGCCATCACCGGCCCGAACAGACTCAGGCACGCCAAAACCACGGCCACGCCGGCCAGTAGCCGCCGTGATCGACTTTTCTTCCAGTCTGCGTATCGGGCTCGGGCTGTGGACTTCTCAGGCATGGCGGTCCTCCGTTGTGGCGGAAAGGGTTCGCGAATACTCCCGGCCTGCGACAGACTGGCCGTACTGTGCATCACCCAGGGAGTCGGGGCCCAACGAATCGGGCTTCGGCTCGCCTCGTCGCGGAGCAAATTGCCCAAACACTTGGCGAAACGCGGCGGTCGAGCTGTTGGGGTTGGCCTGTTGACACAGACCGGCCAGACGATCGACTTCCATAGGATCGGTGATTTCGGTCAACGTTTCAGCGCCGGCCGGTGTTACGGAGACCAGCAAGAGCTTGTTGCCGCAGCGGAGCAGATGCACTTGCTGACGGCCGTCCATCGGGGCTCGCCCCAAGGTCTCGAAGACTTCGCCGGGCAGGATGCCCGCGGCGCGCGGGGACGCTCGACGAAGTCCCCAGGCGACCAGGAAAAAGACTCCCAGCACGACGGCCAAGCTGCCGATCACCGTCACGGCCGAGGGGAAGCCTTGTGGCGTCACCGATTGCTGTTCGGCTTGCTTTTTCGGGGCCGACGAGGATGGCGAACGGGCGGATGGCGGGGCCAACCGCAAAGGCGCCGGCTGGACCGGCTCCTCGTGCGAGAGGAGTTCGATTGGGGCAGCCGGTTGCGGAGGCGTCGAGGGCGGTTGCGTTCGATCGGAATAGGTTTGGGCGGAATACGTCCTTGGCGCGTGATAGTCCTGGGCGAGAAGGCC
>CAYYOX010000170.1:0-8856 GCA_964473065.1 uncultured Planctomycetaceae bacterium
TCGCCGAGGCGCAGAAACGGCCGATTGCCACGGCAAACAACCGACGGACAGAAAACCGATAGCAACCACAAGAACAATCCCAACCCCGTATACAGCAAGACGTTAGGTTAATCTACACGACGATCGCCCCGAGGCAAACCGCCGTACGCTAGCGTTCGGCACGCCGCTTGCAACCGAGCGACGGTGGCGCTTGAAGGTTAGCGTCCCTAAGAAAAGACAAAGGTCCGCGCAATGATCTCCAATCTGTTTCAATCCAGCACGATCCCGATGCTGCAGCAGGTGGTCAACTTTTCGCAGGCCCGACACAACGTGCTGGCCGGAAACATCGCCAACCTCGATACGCCCGGATACCAAGTGCGGGATCTATCGCTCGAGGATTTTCAGGAGCGGCTCCAGGCGGCCATTCAATCGCGACGCCATGGCGAAAGCACACACAGCCTGGGCCTTTCCGCCAAGGAAGAAGAACCCACGCTGATGGCCGAAGTGGCCGAGAACTCGAAAGCGATCCTCTACCACGATAAGAGCAACGTCGACTTGGAAGAACAGGTTACTCAGATGGTCAAGAACCAGATGCAGCACAATCTGGCGTTGAGCATCATGGGCAGCCAGTTTCGACTCCTTCAAGCAGCCATCCGCGGCAAGGCCTAAGTAACCCCCAAGCCGCTTGCGGCTTAAAAACGGAGAACCCTATACCATGTTTCCGGCACTGGACATCAGCAGTAGCGGGCTGTCGGCCCAGCGGGCGAGAATGACGGCGATCTCGGAAAACATCGCCAACATCTCGACCACGCGCAATGAAAAGGGTGAACCGGTCCCCTATAAACCGCGACACGTCATCTTCAAAACCGACGACAACGTGGGGGCCAATGGGGCATCCGGCGTCCGCGTAGCCGAGGTGCACATCGCCGACCTCGAACCCATCTGGAAGGATCGACCCGGTCATCCCGACGCGGCAACCTCCGGCCCGCACAAGGGGCAGGTCGCCTATCCCAATGTGAACATGATGATGGAGTTCACCGACGCCATGGAAGCGGCCAGGGCTTACGAGGCCAACCTGGGAACGATGGAAATTACCAAAGACCTTGCCCGACAGACGTTAAGGATTCTCGTCTGATGAACACGATCCAAAGCCTAAACATCCCGACCATGATGCCCGGCCAAATGCCGGGTCAAATTGCCGGTCAGCCCGACGCGACCGGCGGCAAGGGGTCGTTCAAGGATTTCCTGCTCGATTCGATCCAGCAGGTCAACGCCATGCAGCAAGACGCCGACGTAGCCGTCGAGAAATTGGTCACCGGCGGCGAGGTCAACGCGGCCGAAGTGCTCACGGCCGTCCAAAAGGCCGACATTGCCTTCCGCCTGATGTTGCAAGTTCGCAACAAGATGGTCGCCGCCTACGAAGAGGTTAGAAACATTCGCGTCTGACGTACTTTATCGTTAATCGCTTGTCATATAGACTCCCGAGGCTCCACGGATGGACTTCCTTAACAAGACTTTTGCCCAACTGACCGATCTGTTCAACTCGATGACGCCGGGGGCTCGGATTACGACCGGGTTGCTGCTGGCGGTCGTGGTGATCAGCTTGGGATACCTGTTTAACTATCAGACTTCCGCGGTCGACACCGATCTGATGCACGGCGTGCCCGTGGCGATCACCCATCTGGCGGCCATGGAGGGCGCCTTCGGCAAGGCAGGCTTGAACTCTTACGAGATTCGCGGGACGAGTATCGTCGTTCCTCGCGGGCAGCGCGATGTCTATATGGCCGCCCTGGCCGACGCCAATGCCTTGCCGCCGAACATGGAGAATGTTCTCGACAAAGCGCTCGAGGCCACCAGCGTTTTCATGGGGAAGCCAGAGCGCGAGCAACGGCAGAAGAACCTCAAGCAGAAGGCGCTGGGGTTGATCATCGGCCAGATGAAGGGGATCCAAAGTGCCAACGTGATCTTCGATTCCCAGAACAAGCCCGGCTTCCGTAAGGAACGAATGGTCACCGCCACGGCCAGCGTCAAACCGCTGGGGAACGAGGAACTCGACCAGACGCAAGTTTCGTCCATAAGGCATCTGGTGGCCGGGGCCATTGCCGGGCTCAAGGCAAACCAAGTCACCGTAGCCGATCTGAACGGAAAGACACATCAAGCCAGCAACTCGCCCGACGGCGGTAGCGCGGACGATAACCTATACGTGAAGCTCAAGGAAACCCACGAACAGAACTTCAAGGCGAAGATCTCCGAGACGCTATCCTACGTCAAGGGGATCGTAGTCTCGCTCAACGTCGAGTTGGGCCACGACCGGAGCGAGTCGATCAAAACGATTAAGCACGACACGAAGGCCGTGGCGGTTAGCGAGGTCAGTTCAGAAAAAACTCGGAGCGTGGAATCCGCTGCTCCGCTCGGTCGCCCGGGTGTAGCCAGCCAGCAGCCCAACGCCCCGGCCGTCCTGGCCATGCAATCCAACGGCAGCAGCGAAACGGAAGACAACACCGACCGTGAGACGATCAGCATTCCCAACACGACGCAAACGAACACACAGAGCGTCGGCCCCACGCCAACCAAGGTTGCCGTAAGCATTTCCGTTCCCAGCAGCTATTGCGAGAAGATTTGGCTCAAGAACAATCCGACCGAAGAAGGCCAGGACCCGCAGACCCCCGACGAAGCTGCAATCAAAACGATCTTTGCCGAAGAGAGCACGAAAATCCAGGAATTAGTTGCCGGGATCATTCCTGCACCGAAAGACGGCAGTGCACCTTCGGAGCTGGTCACCGTCAAGATGTTCCAGAGAATACCGGGCGAGGAAATTCCCGAGCCGGGATTCAGCGCCGCGGCCGTCGGTTGGTTCGGTCGGCACTGGAGCACGTTGGGGATGCTTGGCCTGGCCGCTTTTAGCCTGGTGATGCTGCGATCGATGATCGGGGCCGTTCCGGCCGGTCCCCGACCGGCCGGCACGGTCGTACATGTCGAAGGCGAAGAAGACGAGGAGCCGGAAACGGTCGCCATGAAACGCCTGAAACGCTTCAGCGGCGGCGGGCCGAACCTGCGCGACGAACTCTCCGATTTGGTTAAGGAAGATACTGACGCCGCGGCTAACATTCTTCGCACCTGGATCGGGAACGCAGGGTAGTGACCATGAATTCGCACCAACAAGACGGAATCCGAAAAGCGGCCGTGCTGGCCTTGAGCCTCGACCGGGCTTCGGCCGACGCGCTGCTCGAACAGCTTTCCCCCGAACAGGCCCAAAGCGTTCGCCAGGTGATGGTCGACTTGGACCAGATCGATCCGCACGAACAACGTCGCGTGGTCGACGAGTTCCTGCGACTTGGGCCCCCAAAGGCGCCGTCACACAACAACACGCAAGGCGTCGAACTGACCGGAGAACTTGCCCGCCGAATCGCCGAATCGTCCGATCGTTCGGAAATCAGCAGCCCAGTACTGACAAATACTGCACCGACAAGTTCGAAGCCGTTTCGCGTCTTACAGGAGACGGAGGTCGACCGGCTGGCCCGTGCCTTGGGGGACGAACGTCCGCAAACCGTGGCCTTGGTCCTCTCGCATTTTCCACCCGAGCAAGCCGGCGGCGTGTTGGTCCGGTTACCCGATGTGGTTCAGGTCGAGGTCATCCGGCGATTGGTCGACTTGGAAGAGACCGATCCGGCCATCCTTCACGAGGTCGAGCAGGCCCTGGTGACGCGACTATCGCGGCAAGTCTACATGCAGCGACGTCGAGTGGCCGGTGTCGAGGCCGTCAGCGGCATCTTGAAAGCTTCCGGAGGATCTGTGAGCCTGCAAATTCTCGACAATCTGGCCTCGCACGATCGGGCCTTGGCCGACCGGCTTGGTCCGCCGCCGATCGAGTTCGAGGACCTTACCAAACTAGACGACGCGGCGATGGAGATTTTGTTCCGCGAGGCAGGGCGAGAGACCGTGTTGGCCGCCCTGTTCGGCGCGCCGCACGCGCTGATCGAGCGGATCGTACGGCGGTTTCCTGCGTCGGAAGCGGAAACGATTCGACGGAAGATCGACCATCCCGGACCGATCCAACTTCGCGACGTGGAACGAGCCCAACAGCGGATCGCCGAATTGGCCCGCCGCCTGGCGATTGAAGGACGCATCAAGTTACCCCAGGAGAGATTGACTGCCGTTGCGTAGCAGTTGTGTGCCTATGTCTACGATCATCCGAGCCACCGACAGGAACCGCGGCATCCATTGCGAGGCCTTTAACCTGGGCGATATGTCGCACCAGGCGGACAAGTACACGGAGAAGATCCGTGCCGAGGCCGGCAAGATCGTCGCTAAGGCTCGAAAAGAAGCTCAGACCATCCGCGAGAACGCGCGACGCGAGGGACATGAAGCGGCCATGCGGGAGATCGAAGACTTTGTCCGCAAGGAGTTGTCCACGGTGCTGCCCGCGATGAGGCAAGTGATCCAAGACATCAAACATGCCAAACAGGCCTGGCTGACCCATTGGGAAGGCAGCGCGGTTCACGCGGCCGGCGCGATTGCCTCGCGGCTGATCCGACGCGAGTTGCCGGACCACCCCGAGATCCCGCTGACGTTGGTCCGCGAGGCCTTGCAATTGGCCGCCGGAAGTGCCCAGTTGAAGATTCACCTGAACGTCGACGACCACAAAGCGCTCGGCGGGCAAGTGCAGATGTTGGTCGATGAACTGGCGGGGCTGGCCGAAGCCGAACTGATCCCCGACCCGGAAATCACAACCGGCGGTTGCCGAGTCGAGACCGAATTCGGGGTGATCGACCAGCAATTCGAGGCCCAACTGGATCGAATCGAAGAGGAACTTAGTTAGGGAAGCAGTGGTTAGTGGATAGTGGTTAGTGGATAGTTTTTTTTGAGAAGCTTATGTTGGATCTTCGCGAACAACTTGAGACGGTGATGCCCACGGCGCTTACCGGACGCGTGGTTAGTACGGTGGGGATGACGATTTCTGCTGCCGGATTCCCTGCGCCGGTCGGCGCGGTTGCCGAGATCCAACGCGAGACGGGCCCGCCCTTGCTGGCCGAGGTGATCGGGTTTCGCGAGCATCTGACGGTCCTCTATCCCTTCAGCGAACTAAGCGGCGTGCGGCAAGGAAACCGGATTCGACTGTCTCGAACGGTGCGCTGGCTGCGCGTGGGCGAGGAGTTGTTGGGTCGGGTGATCGACGCGAGTGGCATGGCTGTGGACGGCATGCCGCAACCGGCACTCGACGATCGGGCCGCCTTCAACCGCCAACCACCCCATCCGTGCGACCGGCCTCGAATCGATCAACCGCTGCCCACCGGCGTTCGTTCGATCGACGGCGTGTTGACGTGCGGTCGGGGGCAACGTTTGGGGATCTTCTCCGGCTCGGGGGTCGGCAAGAGCGTGTTGTTGGGGATGATGGCCCGATATACGGCAGCCGACGTGATCGTGATCGCCCTGATTGGCGAGCGAGGACGCGAAGTCAACGAATTCATCGAGCGCGAACTGGGTCCCGAGGGATTGGCCAAGAGCGTGGTGGTGGTGGCGACCAGTAACGAACCGGCCTTGCTTCGCGTGCAGGCGGCTTCCACGGCTACCGCGATTGCCGAACACTTCCGCGATCAGGGCAAAGACGTGCTGTTGCTGATGGATTCGCTAACCCGGTTTGCCTTGGCCCAGCGCGAGATCGGTCTGGCCGCGGGAGAACCGCCGACCACGCGCGGTTATCCGCCCTCGGTTTTCGCCTTGTTGCCGAAACTGGTCGAACGGGCCGGCCGCAGCCCGAAAGGAACCATTACCGCCTTCTACACCGTGCTGGTCGAGGCCGACGATCCGAACGAGCCGATCAGCGATGCGGTGCGGGGATTGCTGGACGGGCACGTGTGGCTTTCGCGCGCCATGGCCGGCAAGGGACATTATCCGGCCGTCGACGTGCTGGAGAGCCTCAGTCGACTGATGCCCGAGGTCACCGAACCTCCGCACCGCGAGGCCGCCTTCGCCTTGCGCGAGTTGCTCTCGGCCTACCGGGATCACGAAGACTTGATTTCCGTCGGCGCCTATCGTCGCGGCAGCAACCCAACGGTCGACGTGGCTGTCGAGATGCTCGATGCGATCAACGGGTATTTGCGACAGCGGGTCGAGGAACCGTCGACTTTCGAGGAAGCCCGGGAAGGCTTGATTCGACTGCAGAGTGAATACACCCAAAAGCTTCAGTCGAGCCGAACCAATCCGCCCGCGCAGGCGGGTCAACCGGCAACGCAAACCCCTACGCAAGCGGCCCCAGCCTAAGAAAACGAGCCTAAGAGAAACGACATAACCCATGGCAAAGTTCAAGTTCCGACTAGCTACGCTGCTGCGACTTCGCGAATCCGTTCGCGACAGCCGGCGTTCGGAACTGGGTGAAGCCTACCGAGTGGACGACGTTTTGAAGAACCAACTCGATCAGGTCGAGGACGACTTGCAAGCCGTGCGAAACCGTCGCCGTGACGTATGCGGGCAGGGCGGAGTGGATGTGGACCAATTGCTCGAGTCCGGGCGATATGAATTGGCCCTGCAAACACAACAGCAGCAGATCATCCGGCAACGCGAGACTGTGGCCGAGGAAATCGAGCGGCGTCGCCTGTCGCTGGTCGAGGCGAATCGGGAAGTTCGCGTACTGGAGAAACTTCGCGGCAAGCAGCAGCAGCGTCATCACCAGGAAGAGAGTCGCCGCGAAATCAAGCAACTCGATGAAGTAGCCCAACAACGGGCCGTTCTGGAGGATGTCCGATGATCCGAAAACTGATGCGACTTGGCGTGACCTTGGCCCTGTATTTCTGCGTAGCCACGTTTCTGGCCCAAGTGATCTTCTTCGGTTATTGCAGCATGACCTGGAAAGTCGACCGGGGAAAAGTGGTCCAGGCCTTGGCCGTGTTGCAGGACATCGACCTGTTCGCAATGAAGAAAAAGGTCGAGGCCCGACAGACCAAGATGTTGCAGGAACAACCTTCGTACGAGCAAGTGGTTCAAGCTCGGGCGGCGAAAGGCCATCACCTGCAATTGCGCATGACGGCACTGAAAAGCGATATGGACCAGATCGAGACGAATCGTCGCACGCTGGCCGAGGAGCGTCAGAAATACGACCAGCTTCGCGCGACATTCAACACCGAGTTGGCCGACATTCAAGAGTCGGCGGCTTCGGAAGGTATGGAGGATAACATCGCTAAACTGATGGCCCTGAAAGGCCCGCAGGCCAAACAGATCTTGCTCGACATGATGGAGAAGGATGAGATGGACGACGTCGTGGCTTTGCTGATGGGAATGCCCACCACCAACAGCACCAAGATCATTAAGGAGTTCAAAACGGATAAAGAAATGGATGACATCGGAGAGGTCTTGCGACTGATCCGTCAGGGCGCGCCGGTGGCTGTCCCGGCAATCGATACCCAGCAAGAACTCCAGGACCTTGGTATAAGCCAAAACTAGTCGCGGCCTTCCGGTCGACGAACCGGGCGACCGCTAACAATACAGGGGATTTCCGACGATGCCGAACGTGAATCTAGAAACTCTACTGAACTTGCCGTTGATCGAACCCGTGCTGCCGGATCTCGGTCCCGCGAGGCTTTCGCGCGAGCAGTTTGCGTCGTTCGACGTTCACCTGCAACGGGTTCAAACCCAACCGGTCGAAGATCACCGCAGTACTTCGCGCGAGCCGATCGACAGGTCAACTCGTCGCGACGAGCCGACCCGACGCGACGAGCCGACCCGACGCGACGAGCCGACCGATTCTCGTCGGCCGGAAGATCGGCAAGTCGAGCAGAGTCCACCCGAGCGGGCCGAGGACACGCGGCCGGCCGAAAGCAACTCAGCCGAAACGTCGCCCGCCGAGAAAGAACCGGAAAAAGACCAGACAGAAAACGGGTCGGAAACGGACCAGACGGCAACCGAGCAGGAGAACTCTGAAAACCATGAGAACAATGACGCCCATGCGGAGGACTCGCAGGAAGGGGACCAAACCGCGGTCGTTGTGGTCGATCCCGAGTTGGTGATCGAGGAAGACCGGTTGCCGCAAGGCGAGACATCCGTCGTCGTCGAGCCGGTGCAACTTCCCGACGGAGAATTCATCGCCGAGGGCCATCAGGCCGAGACCGAACTGGCCGTGGCGACTCCGGTTGACGACTCGTCGGACGATCCGACCGGGCAGAGTACCGAGTCGCCGATCGTCGAAGTGCCGAGTGACCTTGCCGGGGAATTGATCGACGAGGTGGTTGTCGAGGACGGCGAAGAGTCGCTTCAGCCGCAAGAATCCGCACCGGACCACCAAGAAGACGGACTCCAGAAGCAAGAAGTCGCGTTTGAAAAGCCCCGGCAGGATGTCGACGTGGCGGAAGACCTCGGCCGGAAGCAGAATAAGAAGGCGGCCGACTCGAAGCCTTCCGAACTGCCGGGTGCCAAGACGGTCGAGGTGGTCGAGACGGAACTCCTCGTCGAACGGACCGCCACGGCGGAGAAACCGGTCGTGGAAGCAGCGCAGGGCACGCAAGCGGTTGTCGACGATTCGCAGATGAACGAAGCGGGCCAAGAGACGCTCGAATTGCCGGAAACCGAAAAGGCCGACGACTCGGACCCCGAACAGAATGATCGCTCCGGTTCCAAGATGCCGGAACAGGTCGACAAGCCCTCGCAGGACGTCACCGGACCGGAGGAGCAACGTCAGGCGGAGTCGGAAGAAGACTTGCCGCGACGGGAAGATCGAGACGGCAAACGGCAGGAAACCGCCGTGATCGAGCCGGAGTCGCAGTCTCAATCGAAGCCCGTTGCGACCACTCAGGCAGAAAGCACCGCGCCGACGGAGATGAATACGCGGCCCGTCGAAGCGACGATCGTCCAAGAAGTCGATACGGTCAAAGCGTCTACCCCGACCAA
>CAYYOX010000170.1:8866-11420 GCA_964473065.1 uncultured Planctomycetaceae bacterium
ACGAAAACCAATCGCTGGCCGATGCGTCGGCTCGAGCCGCTTCGAGGCAGGCGGTGAAGACCTCTTCCGCGCCGGAGCGGCCGGCCGAACCGGGCAACGTGGATCGGGTCCGCTTCGTGCAGCGCGTGGCCCGGGCGTTCGAGGCCCTAAACGGCCGAACGGGTCCCGTGCGTTTGCGTCTGAGTCCGCCCGAACTGGGATCGATGCGTTTGGAGATTTCGGTGCGTAACGGCATGATGACGGCCCGATTGGAGGCCGAGACGCCGATGGCACGGAATCTTTTGCTGGACAACCTGCCCGCGCTGCGCGATCGGTTGGCCCAGCAGGATATCAAGATCGAACAGTTCGACGTGGAATTGATGGGCCGCGGGCCGAACGGTTCGCCGGATCGCTCGGCCGAAGATCCCCAATCGCGGGAACATCGCCCAGAGCACGGTCCTTCGTCCTCCGATGGGGGCGAGGATCGGGAAGCGGACGCCATGGCCGGACCGAGTCAGATCAATCGTCCCGGCGAGGGCGAGCAACTGAATGTCGTCGTGTAATACCACAAGCCGTGCACGACCCGCCGTCGGCGGGTCGCGCGGCAAATCAAACGAAAGGGAGAGACGAATATGTCAACCGCATCCATAGGCCCAATCGGCCAACAGGGCCAGCAGAACCCCTTGGGGACCGATGCGATGAGCGGCGTCGACATGGGCGATTTCATTAAACTCATGATCACCGAACTGTCGCACCAAGACCCGCTGAACCCCATGAATAGTAACGATATCCTTCAGCAAATGAGCCAGATTCGGGAGATCCAGTCGAACACCGAACTGACCGAGACGCTCAACTCGGTGAAGCTGGGGCAGAACGTGGCCACGGCAGCCAGCCTGATCGGACGGCGGATTGTCGCGCTGACCGACGATGCAACACGAGTGATCGGCGAAGTGGATCGCGTCTCGCTCGAATTCGGCGTACCGAAGCTGCATGTGAACGGGCACGTGGTAGATATCCGCAACGTGGCCGGCATTCTCAAAACAGAAGAACCGGCGACGGATCCCGATCCATCCGACGACGAAGACCAAGTGGACGACACCGAGGAGACCGAAACCACGTAGGGTAACAAAACCACGTAGAGCCAGAACGGCCGGGGCGTGAAACCATATTCTAAATCGTTTGTGAACTAAACTGTGCCTTTGCGGCATTTTCCAGCGTGAAATCCAGAACCATAGGGGATAAACCATGGGTTTAGCATCTGCACTCAGTACGGCGTTGACCGGCTTGTCGGCCGCCGAAACGACGATCGACGTGGTCGGTAACAATCTAGCCAACTCGAACACGGTCGGGTTCAAGGCCTCGGAGGCCAACTTCGCCACCCAGTTCCTGCAGACTCGAAGCCTCGGGTCGGCCCCCGGTCTGAACAGCGGCGGTACGAACCCGCGCCAGGTCGGTCTGGGAACCAAGGTAGCCGACATCACCCCGAACTTCAATCAGGGGACGGTCGAAATCAGTTCCAATCCGACCGACCTGGCCATTCAAGGCGACGGGTTCTTCATCGTTCGAGGCGGTTCCGGCGAGCAGCTCTACACGCGAAACGGGATCTTCAAGCTCAACTCCCGAAATGAATTGGTGACGATCACCGGTCAGCGTCTGTTGGGCTTCGGCGTGAACGAGCAGTTCGAGCTGCAAAACACGCTCGCCCCCATCACGATCCCCTTGGGGAGCGAGAAGGTCGCCGCGCCGACCGAAAACGTCTATCTCCAAGGAACCCTCTCGCCGACCGGAGATCTGGCCGACACGGCCGAGATCATTCAGTCTGGCATTCTTAGCGACGGGCAGTATTCCGTCCCGGCCGACACGACGGCGGCCGCGATGACGGTCGCGCCGATCGTGACGGGTTCGACCGCCGCGATAGGGGCCGGCGGCTCGTTGGACACGGCAAAAACGTACAGCTACCGGATTGCTTTTGCCGACACGACCTACGCGGTGGATTCCACCCAAGAGGGCGTGCTTTCCGATGAGATCACCGGCCCGATCACGCCGGCCGGCGCCAATCGCACCGTCAACTTGACCGCTGTACCCGATCCGGCCGCGAAAGGGTATTCCTATTTCCGTGTCTACCGCTCCACCGATGGCGGCGACTACAATTATATCGGTGAACGTGCGGCGGGAACTACGACGTTTTCTGACGGCGGGATCGCCGACGGTGCGGCGTTCAACACGAACACGCTGGACAACTTCGCCTACAGCTACTACGTGACCTTTGCCAACGGGGCCCGCGAGAGCAGGCCCGCCGCAGTGATCCCCCAGGTCGACGCGGGCAGCGGAGGGCGAATCAAGCTCAGCAACCTACCCACGGAAGCGGCCGGAAATCCGGACCTGTGGACCGAACGGCGGATCTACCGAAATCTTGCTGACGACGACAGCTCCTTCCACTTGGTCGCCACGATCAGTGATATCGACACGACCACGACTTTCACCGATACGATTCCCGACAGCTCGATCACCGCAGCGGAGACGGTCGATCTGGACGGCCCGAAAATCGGCGTAGCAACGCTGTTGACCGACGTTT
>CAYYOX010000171.1:0-11399 GCA_964473065.1 uncultured Planctomycetaceae bacterium
GTCAAAGCGTGATTAGTGATTAGGCATTGTCTCTGTGGCGGGAAAGCGATAGAATCCATGGCTAGATCGTTGCACTAATCACTAATCAAGCTTTGACCCCAAGGCCACCCCATGGCTAGATCGTTGCACTAATCACTAATCAAGCTTTGACCCCAAGGCCACCGTGATTAGGCATTGTCTCTGTGGCGGGAAAGCGACAGAATCCATGGATAGATCGTTGCACAAGGCCCAAAGACCCCAAGGCCACCTAAGGTGCAGATTGTAGGGTGGGTCGAGCAGCGAAGACCCACGCGAGGACTGTTCGTCTTTCAACAACGCGTGGGTCTTCGCTGCTCGACCCACCCTACATCTGTTGTCTACCGCACCGATTACCGTCCGACCGGCTTGACGTTGGTCTGCTTGGTCGGGGTCAGCTTTTCGCAGGGGATGCCCGGCACGTCGACGCCGCGGACGCGTAACGATTGGGCCATGGCCGGCTGGTAATCGTCCGGCGCCACTTCCAGGCCGTCTGTGAGCGTTTGCACGGCGTAATCGGTTGGAATCCGTTGAACGGCACAACGGGCGTCATCGCGGAGGTCCTTGTTCTCTAGAATGTCGGGGATCTCGCGGATCGCGTCGACCGCGTAGTCGCCGCCGATCTCCGAAAGCATCCACAGCACCTCGCGACGCGTGACGACCGGTTGGTCTTCGCCCAGCAGACCGCACAATTCGGCCTCGACCGCCTTGCGGGCGTCGTCATTGCCGGGCCGGCCGGCATTTCGCACGATCAGCCAAACGGCCCGCTTGGCGGCCCGGGAGACTTCGATGTCCTCGTCGGCGATCAGGCCGGCCAACGGCTTCACGGCCGTGGCACCCAGTGGCCCGGCGGCTTGCCAGGCTTCGGCTCGGGCATTTGCGTCCGAGCCCTTGATCATTTCAAGTATTTGGTCCAATGTGATTTCGTTCATTATCGTATCCTCGGTATTTCAAGGTTATGGTTGGTTGAGAAAGACGCTCGCATCTACAGATGATACGGGTGTCGCTGAGGCCGGCTGACCATCCGGTTGGCCTCGTCGTCGCCGACGATCTCCTGTTTCTGCTGATCCCATTGGAGCTTCCGCCCGAGGATCAACGACAGGTTGCCGAGGATGCAGAGGTTGGCCACGCCGGCGGCCGCGTCGATGTTCATGATCGTCTGCTCGCCGGTCTTCATGCCCTTAAACCAGTCTTCCTTGTGGCCGGGACTCTCGTAGACGTCCTTGGCGCCCGCGGGCGGGACCCAGTCGCGGACCTTCTTCTCGGCCCAAGTTCCGCCGTCGCCGCCCCAGTGATGGCACGTGCCGTCCGTGCCCGTATAAAGGGCGCCGTAGCCGGGCCGGCTGATGTTGCCGCCCGGTTCATCGCCGGTGCGTTCTTCTTTCTCAACCGCTTTGCCGGGCTGGTTCCAGGTCAACACCCAGTCGGGATCCTTGAACGTGTAGGTGACGTTCATATTGATCGCACTGTCCCAAAGGCCCTTCGGCGGGACGGTGCCGGTGGCTTCGACGGTGACCGGGCCGGTGCCGTCGGCGCCCATCCACCACATGGCACAACTCATCACGTGGGCCCCGCGGTCGCGGATCTGGCCGCCGCCCGATTCCATTAGCCAGCGGAATACGCCGTGCAAGTAACGCGGGTTGTATTGACGCCAGCGCAACGGGCCAAGCCACAGATCCCAATCCAACTCGGCCGGCGGATCGCTGTCGGGCAGCGGATTGTTGTCCACGGGGCTGGGATAATGCCAGCAGTCGACCCGCGAGACCTTGCCGATCACTTCGTTGGCCAGGTAGCGGTGCATCATGTAGGCTTCCGGTTGCGAGCGACCTTGCGAGCCGACTTGCACCGCGATCTTGTTCTTCTTGGCCGCGGCACACATGGCAACGCTTTCTTCGATCGTGCAACAGGCCGGCTTCTCGACGTAGACGTCTTTGCCGGCCTCGGCCGCATGGACCATCTGCACGCCGTGCCAATGGTCGGGCGTGGCGATCACGACGCCGTCGAGGTCCCTTCGCTCGCTCACATAGCGGTAGGCGCGATAGACGTCGGCCTGAGGACCGGCCACTTTCGAGGCGTTGGTTAGGCGGTTCTCGTCCACGTCGCAGACGGCCGCGATGTTCACTTCACCCTTGTCCATTCGGGACTTCATGTCGCGGAGGTGATACCCGCCCATGCCGCCGACGCCGATGTGGGCGAAGGTCAGCTTCTCGTTGGCGCCCTGCTGGCCCTGGGCCGCGAGCACTCCAGAAGGAATCACTTGCGGCGCACTTACGGCCGCAGCCGCAGCGCAGCCCGTCTTCAAAAACGTCCGTCGCGGTACCTGTTGGTTCTGTCGAGTCATCATGCGAGCCTTTCCATTTGCAAAAAACGCGGAATAATCAAACGATCCCATGATCGGCGAGCGACCATCTCGAACGATAGCCTAATCTTCGGGGCAAGGCGGTTCAAGTAGTTTACTGCCCGGCCGCTAGTATTGCCGTTTGGGTGGTCAAGTTTTTTCTTCCGTAATTCGTTTAGCCGCCGCCGGTACGGCGGTGAGATTGGAGGCTTGCCCCTCACCGCCGTGCCGGCGGCGGCTAAACGACTGAGGCGTGGGAACGAAAGGATGGGCCGCCCTCCCGGTGACCCGTGGCAGCGGATATATTGGACGAGGAAGTTGCTGGCTCGGCGAAAACCCCTCGTGCGGGTGGAGGCCGGCGACAAACAGTACAAGGATCCCTGTGGGAAACCCGTGAGTATCGATATTCAAATACCGTTGGATGGCCTATCTCGCGAAGCGGCCGAATTGACACAAAGGCACTTTCCCGGCGTGCGGCCTGGAAGTCGGCGGATGCTGCTGTATGTGCCGCTGTACCTGTCGAGCTATTGCACGAACCATTGCGTCTATTGCGGATTTCGTCAGCCGAACCGGATCGAGCGAAAACACCTCGGCGTCGACCAGGCGTTGCATCAGGCGGATATTTTGGCCGAGCGGGGATTTCGGCACATCCTGCTCGTGGCCGGCGACTATCCTAAGTTGACGCATACCGACTACTTCGTCGAGATCATCCGCGCGTTGGTCGCGCAGGGAATTCGCCCGGCGGTCGAGATCGCGCCGCAAGATACGGAGTCCTATGCCGCCATGGCCCAGGCCGGGGCGTGTGGCGTGACGCTCTATCAGGAGACCTACAACCGAGAACTCTACGCCTTGTACCACCCCCAAGGCAGCAAGGGTTCCTACGACTGGCGACTGGAAGGCCTGCAACGCGCGGCCGAAGCGGGCATGGAGCGGCTGGGATTGGGCGTGCTGTTGGGACTGGCCGATCCGCACGAGGATCTGGCCGCACTGATCGGGCATGGCCGGTCGTTGCAAGAGAGATTCCCGGACCATACCCTGGCTTTCAGCCTGCCGCGAATTCACGAGGCGCCCGAGGACTTTACAACGCCGTATCCGGTCGACGATGAAACATTTGTGCGATTGTACTGCACGCTGCGGCTAACATTTCCCCGGGCGGAGTTGGTCCTCTCGACGCGCGAGCCGATCGCCTTGCGCAACCGATTGGCGAGAATCTGCATCACGCAGATGAGCGCCGGCAGTTCGACCACGCCCGGCGGCTATGAGGACACCGAAGCATCGAGCGGCGGCCAGCAGTTTCCCGTCGGCGACCGCCGCGACCCGGCCGAGGTCGCCGCATGGCTCGACAGCCAGGGGCTCGAAGTGGCGTGGGATGTTCCTTCACGGTAGTCTTGAATAGTATTTCGTAATCCGGGGAGTCTGTAGGGTGGGTCGAGGAACGAAGACCCACGCGGGGGTGTCTTTTGTAATTAACGCGTGGGTCTTCGTTCCTCGACCAACCCAACATGTTCCCAAGATCGTGTCGGTTTTGCATTCACCTAAGGAGTAATACGATGACGACTCGAAGTATCTACTGGCTGACATTTGCTCTTGCCATCACGTTTGCATCACTCGCGATGGCCGGCGAGCGTTCGGCCGTACCGTTGACCGACGTGCAGTTCCAGGATGCGTTCTGGGCCCCACGACTGGAAACCAACCGCACGGTCACGATTCCGCATAACTTGAGCGAACTTCGGAAGCAGGGCTCCCTGGGTGGGTTCGCCATTCTGGCTGGCAAGTCGGACGAAGAATATCACGGTTACATATGGGGTGACTCGGACGTTTACAAGACGATCGAGGGGATGGCTTACAGCCTATCGACACGCCCGGACCCGCAGATGGAAAAGCGGATGGAGCAGATCATCGCAACGATCGTCGGCGCCCAGGCCGAGGATGGCTACCTGTTTCCGCACCTCCAATTAGCCGAGCCGAACTACGAACGTTTCTCCGAGGCCCTGTTTCGAACCTGCGAGACGTACTCGATGGGCCACATGCTCGAGTCGGCCGCGACGCACTTCGAGGCGACCGGGCGTAAGAATTACCTGGAAGCGGCGGTCAGGATTTCGGACGCCATCGCGCGAGAATACAAGCCGGGCGGGCGCGAATGGCCCTCAGGACATCCGGAAATCGAACTCGGGCTTACGCGGCTCTATCGCGCCACGGGCGAGAAGCGCCACCTGGATCTGGCCGCTTTCTTTGTCGAACAGGCCAAGCACACGAAGACGACCTGGTCCGACGGCAGGCCGCCTTTGGCACACGACGAGGCGCTCGGCCATGCCGTGGCCATGCTCTATCTCTACGCCGGAGCGGTCGACGTGGCCATGCTCTCGGGCGATCAACGGTTGATTTCGCTGATGGACCGTAAATGGGAGAGCATCGTCCGTCATAAAATGTATATTACCGGCGGCGTGGGACATTGGGATCACAGAGAAGGATTCGCCCCCAACTATGAGTTGCCGAACCGAAAATCCTATTCGGAGACCTGTGCGGCCATCTCACAGGTGATGTTCAATCACCGCCTGTTCCTGGCCCATGGCGATGCCCGCTACATAGATGTGGCCGAACGGGCGCTCTACAACGGGTTCCTCGCCGGCGTCGGGCTCAGCGGCGATCGGTTCTTCTACGTCAATCCGCTGGTGTCGGACGGCCGTTGGAAGTTCAACCACGGTACGAGCGAGCGTTGCGCATGGTTCGGCTGCCCGTGCTGTCCGGGCAATATCGTGCGATATCTGCCCAGCATCCCCGGATTGACCTACGCGACGGCCGACGACCAACTCTACGTCAACCTGTACATTGCTGGGACGGCCAAGGTCGATATGGATGGAACGACCGTCCAATTGCAACAGCAGACGCAATACCCGTGGGACGGCCAAGTCAAGATTACGGTCGATCCCCAGAAGCCGTCGGCATTTGCGCTGAAGGTCCGGATTCCCGGCTGGGCAAGGAATCAACCGGTGCCGAGCGATCTGTATCGGTACGAAGATGACGAGAAGCCGGCTGTCGAACTGGCGGTCAACGGCAAGCCGGTGACCATCGAACTCGACAAGGGCTACGCGGTGATTCGTCGCCAATGGAGCAAAGGAGATGTCGTGACACTGGACATGGATATGCCCGTGCGACGCGTCGTGGCGCATTCTAAGGTAAAGGCCAACGTGGGGCGTTTCGCCGTCGAGCGAGGGCCGATTGTCTATTGTGCCGAGGGTGCAGACAACGACGGCAAGGTGCTGCGAAAGGCGCCGGGGCCCGATGTGTCGTTCCAACTGGTCCGGCAGCCCGATCTGTTGGGCGGCATTGTGCAGATCGAGATGACACCCAACGAAAAGGGCGATCCGCTGACGTTGATCCCGTACTATGCCTGGTGCCATCGCGGGGCGAACGAGATGGCCGTCTGGTTACCCGCGGATCCGAAGCTGGTCCCGCCGCCGACGATCGCCAGCGAGGCCCGGGCGTCGGCCTCGTTCTGCTTCCCGCCGGATTCGATTGTGGCCATGAACGACCAAGTCGAGCCGCCCAACTCGGCCGACCTGGAAGTTCCGCGGCACACGTTCTGGAACCACCTGGGCACAAAGGAATGGCTGCAGTACGACTTCGCGGCGACAACAATGAACAACGGGGCCAAGGTGGGCAGCGTCGAGGTCTATTGGTTCGACGACCGAAACACGGGCGGCTGCTGGGTGCCCGAGTCGTGGCGCCTGCTTTACAAAGATGGCGACGCGTGGAAACCAGTCACCGGAGAGTCGTCGTTCGGCACGGGCATCGACAAGTACAACCGCGTCACCTTCGACCCGATCGAGACCGACGGGCTGCGGATTGAGCTGCAGTTGCGAGAAGGCCACTCCGGCGGCGTTTTGGAGTGGCGCGTGCATGGCGAAAAATGAGACGGCGCGATCCACGGAGAGCCCGTTGTTGACTCGACTGATCGCTGTAAAGGCTTGACGCTTAAAGAGTTCCGTCGTTTCCCCTGACGCAACTTGCCAGCCATCGAGAATCCCCTGTATACTACCTGTAATCAAGCCTGCGAGTGGACACTGAATTTGACGCAATTCTTCTTCGCACGCCGATAGCCAAGATCTGGATCGCGAAAGCCTGCCAATGACTGTTCCCGAAAGTGAATTTCAGGCCCTGATGCAGCGACTTCGCGAGGGGTCGGAGGATGCGGCCTGGGAACTCGTTGACCAATATGTCCCGCACATCTACCGAGCTGCCCGCCGGACGCTGAACAGGGAGCTCCGCTCGGAATTCGACTCTCACGACTTCGTGCAAGTGGTATGGGCCAGCCTGTTCGCACAGCCCAGTCGACTGGTCCAGGCGGAAGGGCCGGAGCAGTTTATCAGGTTCCTGGTTGCCATGGCCCAAAACAAGACGATCGGCGAACCCCTCAAGCCCGCGAGAACGCAGGAGCATGACGTAACGCGCGAGCAGACGATTGACCGATCAACGGTGAAACTGAGCGAGCAATCAACCTCCCGCGAACCCAAGCCCAGCCAGATCGCGGTGGCTCGTGAAGCTTGGCACGACTTGCTCGCGGGACAACCGAGTCATTACCAAGACGTAATCCAGCTGCGGCTGACCGGCGAAACGTACGACTCGATCGCCCGGAAACTCAACATAAGCAAGCGCACTGTGCAGCGAGTTTTGAAGCGGCTGTTGAAGAAGCAGGCCGCAGCTGGCACAGACAGTTCTCCGCAGAGGCCGTCGCCCTTGGACTGAATTCGTTCGGAGAACGGTTCGTGCTGGCCTTGTCGACGGGCTGCTCTTCCTTCGACGGAGTGTGGCACGCCCCTGAGTGCAGCGAAGGGCGTGGCAAATATGGCTTGCAAGCAGGGCATCCACGCCCTTCGCTGCGCTCAGGGGCGTGCCACACAAGGTGTTTTCTGACAAAGCTTAGTTCTCCACGCTAATGACATGCCCGATATGGGGTCTACGAGCAACCCCCTTCCCCACGGAGTTGTTTTGGCCCGTTTTTCTTCTTTGTCTGTCAGGATTGGGGGGCAGGTCATCTGTGCTGACCGCGTCACGTTCGACCCGATCGAGACCGACGGGCTGCGGATTGAGCTGCAGTTGCGAGAAGGCCACTCCGGCGGCGTTTTGGAGTGGCGCGTGCATCGCGTAAAATGAGACGGCGCCGACGCGATCCCACGTTTCGCGACGAAGTTCAGCCATGTTTTCGCAGCAAGGTTTTCGCAGCAAGAGTTTCGCAATCAGGCAAAGCGAATTCGATTAGTCCGGGCTGGTGAAGATCGTCAATCCCCGCAGGTCGCGATCTTGACTACGGGCGAAGCTGGCGAGGTAGCCGGTCAGCACACAGGTGGTGAGGCCGGCGGCCGTGTAGAGGTAGCCGTTGACATGGGTAAAACGCCATAGGCAGAACATCATGGCGGCGCCGACGACTGCGCCCGTGAGCGCACCGAACGCGTTGGCACGGCGGGTGAGCACGCCGAGCACGAACAGCCCGCCGAGCACGCCCATGAACAGGCCGATGACTTTGATAAAGGCGTCGAACAGCGATCGGATCTCCGGGTTGACGAAAACCAGACCGAACAGTGTGCCCAAGACTCCCATCAGAACGGTGACCAGGCGAGCGGACGTCAGGTAACCGCGCTCGGTTTTGCACATCTGAAGCGGTCGCATGAAATCGGTGACGACGGTCGTAGCGGTCGAGTTCATGCTGGTGGAGACCGTCGATTGGGCTGCGGAGAAAATACCCGCCACGATCAGGCCTGCCACGCCAAGGGGCATTTCGGTGGCGATGAACAGGGGAAAGATCTGATCGGTGGTAATCGTCGGGTCGAGCTTCTCCGGGTGCGAGCGATAGAACACGAACAACGCCGTGCCGATCCCGAAGAACAGTAGCGTGGCCGGGATCGTCATGATCGCACTGGTCCATATAGAGCGGGCCGCCAGTTTCTGGTTGGGTGTGGTCATGTAGCGTTGCACGACCGCTTGGTCGGCCGTGTAAGACGAGATGTTTTGCCCGATGGCTCCGATCACGACCACCCACAGTGCAAGTTGAGCACTGGTCGCATCCCAGTGGAAATTGGCCATTCGAAGCTTGTCGGCGTCCATGGCCGCTTCAGCCGCGCCGCGGAGTCCGCCATCCGCGCCCGCGATCAGCAACACGATGGCCAACAATGCTCCGCCGAGCAGTACGAATGTTTGGATGGTGTCGGTCCAGATCACAGCTTCGATGCCGCCCATGGTGCAGTAGATAATGCTCAGCACGCCCATCAATAGCACCGACTGAGCAGGTGTCAGCGGCGTTGCTACGGCCAGCGCCAGACCGGTCAGCGACATGACAACCGCCATGCGAAAGATATGAAACAACGTGAAGCTGGCACTGCCGAACCATCGCACGCCGCGGCTGAAACGTTTCTCGAGATACTCGTAGGCACTCGTCGCATCGATCCGCCGATAAAACGGCAACGCCACGTAAACGGCGACAACAGCCGCGACGGGAATCATCAAGTTGCCGACCGCATAGACCCAATCCTGCGCAAACGCCTTCGACGGAATGCCCGTGTAAGTCAAGGAACTCAGCATCGTCGCAAAGATGCTGCACCCGGCGGCCCACCAGGGAATCTGTTTCCCGCCGCGAAAGAAATCGTCGGTGTTCTTGTTCTTGTTGGTGAAATAAACGCCGATGCCGACCATCGCCGCCAGGTAGCCGAACAGCACGACGTAGTTGATCGCTCCGAATCCTCGCTTCCGCCCGACCGGTGCAATGCTCCAGACCGCCGACGACCGCACGCGGGGCCTGACTTCTCCGCTGGCGATGATGATGCGGCCGCCCCACATCACGGGAACCGTGGTGACGTGGTTTCGCGGCATCGGGCCGGCGGAGGTCCAGGTGTCGGTAATCGTGTGATAGGCGAGTGCTTCCTTGGGAAATCCGGGATGTTCGTCCTTCAGCCCGTCCGCTTTGAGGAACAGCGACCCGTCCGCCCCGCCAAGGATCAGGATGTGGCTCTGTCCGAGCCCGATACCTGTTCCGGCCGCCACCGCTCGCGGCAGATCGGCCCGGCGTCGCCATGTGGCCGTCTTGGGAGTGAACTGCCAGACATCGCTGAGGAACTGGGCCGCGTCGCCGTCCTGTCGACGACCGCTCATGACATAGACGCAATCGTCGTAGCCGGCGTGCTGAGCGACGGTGATATTGAAGGCGCGTGGTGCGCCCGGCCAGGCGTCGAGTTCTTCCCAATCGAACTCGGCCGTCACATCCTTCTTTGAGAGATCCAACGCCCAAAAGTTGTTCATTGCCGAATCGAGACCACCGCCACTCTGGCCGCCGGCGAGATAGATCACGCTGCCGATCATCGCGGCCTGGCCGTACGCACAAGGTCGCGGAAGGTCCGGAAATCGGGCATAAGTAACCTTTCCGGCGTCTGCATCCCAGCGAAGAACGAAGACCTCCTTGAAGGTCTCCGTGCCGTCGTTGCCACCCATGCAGACGATTCCGTCGGGTGTGGAAACAGCGGCGCCATAGGCGATTGGTCGAGGCAGCATTGATCGAGGCAGCGCTGCGCCGCTTTTCCACGCGTAGCCGTTTTTCGTTTTCGTCAGAACATGGATCTTGTCGTGCCAGACTTTGTCAGTTTCCCAAACGGGTTGCGGGAAGTTGGCGCCGCCGGCCACAATCAGGACATCGTTGTGAACTCCCACAAACGGCCCGGCCACGCCCAACTCATCAGGCAAATCGGGCAGTTGCCGCCAGTCGAGCGATACGCCAGTGTCCGCTCGTTCGTCAGCCAGCGCAGCCGAAGTCGCGCCAATAAGCGCGACCGCGATCAGCAGCAATGGCCGTTTCAGTAGGCTGGTCTTTTTTTCGGGTTGGTAGTCGCCGCGGAAAGTCATTCTATCCACTCGAAGAAACCAATCGATTCTAAATCATGCCGCAGCGCGTCGGCTTGGGGTGCACCCAGCGGTGCGACGGGCAAACGGGTGGGTCCGCAATCGGGACCAACCATCGACATGATGGCTTTCTGAGCCGCACGCGGTCCGTAGGGGACAAAGGTGCGGACGAGGGCTTGCGAACGCGATTGCTGGCGACGAGCTTCTTCGAGATTGCCCTCGGCCAACGCGCCCAGCAGTCGATGGTAGATCGGTGCGGCGAAATTGTAGGTGCTGCCCACCGCCGCGCGGGCCCCGGCAGTCAGGCCGCTTAGCAGCATTTCGTCCGAACCCCAGAGAATCTCGAAACGCTCGCCGGCAAACTCGACACATGATTGGAATTCGCTAACGCTAGGCGACGTAAACTTGATGCCGCGCAGCGTGGGGATTCTTTCGCCGCCGAGTCGAAGAAAGTCGAGCATGTCCAAGGCCACGCCCGTAAATGCCGGAATGTGGTAGTAGTAAAATGGAAGATCCGGAGCGCCCGAAGCGACTTCGGCCATGCAGTCGCAAAGCGTCTCGACCGACTCGGGTTTGAAATACACGGGGCTGACGGCGGAAATCGCGTCGGCCCCAACTTCCTGGGCCGCAGCAGCCAACCGCCCGGCTTGAGCAAGGCTTTCACAGCCGACCTGAACAATCACGGGCAACCGACCGGCCGCGGCCCGCACAAACGCTTCGGCCACCGTGCAACGTTCGTCGTGCGTCAGCGATACGCCTTCACCCGTGCTGCCGAGCACATACATCCCGGCAATCTCATGCTTGACGAGATGATCGACGATCTGCGGGATCGCGCCGGGGTTAATCGATCCATCATTGCACAACGGCGTGAATGTGGCGGCGATGAGCCCTTGCAGGGGCGGTGAGTTCTTTGGCATCGGATTTTGTACTCGTCTTGTAGGTTAGAACTTGTAAAGCGAGCGGCGGATGAGAATTTACCCACCGCGTGTGAGCGGCAAGGCGCTAGCCGCCGGTGTGTTGTTCCTGGTGGCGGGAATGACCACGAGCAGACCGGCGGCTAGCGCCTTGCCGCTCTCCTTAGTGGGGTGTCCAGGCAACAACCACCCCCCTAAGTGCCGTATTCTATGCATCTTTTGGCTCTGCAAACAGCAAACTCTACGGA
>CAYYOX010000172.1:0-11388 GCA_964473065.1 uncultured Planctomycetaceae bacterium
AGATAATCGAGGCGGAGATGTAAGGCATGAGCCCCAGGCCGAAGATCGTCGCCTGGCCGAGGTTACTGGCGCTGAACATAGCCACTTGCTGCAGGATTTGACTCATCCCGCCTTGGCCGCTTCCGAAGACGGCCGTCATTTCCTTGTGGTCGACAATCGGCAAGGGGATTTGCCAGCCGACCCGATAGATGGCCAGGAACATCAGCGTCAGCAGAATTTTCTGGCGCAGTTCCGGAATCGTGAAGATGACGCGAATTTTTTCCCACATGGCTGGATCCGCCCTTGATGGTTACTACGCGATCGCCACGGCGACACGGAAGGCACGGAGATAAGCGAGCCCTCTTAGAATCAGACGGCCGTCGGCGAGTTGCCTGGGAAAGCCCTCTGGTTCCTCATCCTTGAATGACTCAGACTCCTGTTTGCATTCTCGGCATCTCGGTCGTGGGTCGATCCGCTATTTCTTCTTTTGCTTGTTTTTTACGACGGGAGTTTTTCCGGGCAGCACAACGACTTCGCCGCCCGCTTTTTCTATCTTTTCGACGGCCTGACGACTGAACTTGTGGGCCGTGACCTTCAACTTCTTGGTCAACTCGCCGCTGGCCAGCACCTTCAGCACGTCATAGCGGCCCTTGGCCAGATTCTTGGTCTTCAGCGATTCGGGCGTGACTTCGTCACCTGCCTCGAAGCATTCTTCAATATCGCCCAGGTTGACGATCACCACGCTATCGGCCCAGCGGTTATTGAAACCGCGTTTGGGGATCCTTCGCACCAGCGGCATCTGGCCGCCCTCGAACGTCGGATGGACCGAGTAACCGGCCCGGGAACGTTGACCCTTGTGTCCACGGCCACACGTTTTGCCGTGTCCGGACCCGATCCCGCGACCTATCCGTTTACGCTTCTTGTTCTTTTGGATTCCAATATGGACGTCGCTGAGATTCATGAGAGGGAGACTCCCCGCAGGCGCTCGACTTCGCTTTGAGCACGAAGTTCTTCCAAGGCGCCGATGGTGGCTTTAACCAGGTTCAGTGGATTGTTGGTGCCGAAACTCTTGGTGAGGATATCGCGGATCCCGCAAGCCTCGCAAACGGCCCGAACGGCGGCCCCGGCAATCACACCCGTTCCCGGCCCGGCCGGGACCAAGATGACCTTGGCGGCTCCGTAATGTCCGTTGACGGTGTGGGGGATGGTGGTGCCGTTGAGCGAGATTTCGGTCATATTTCGGGTCCCGTCCTTAACGGCCTTTTCGACCGCCGGGGGCACTTCGTTAGCCTTGCCGTAACCGAAACCAACTTTGCCTTTGCCGTTGCCGACGACCACCAGGGCTGCAAAGCTGAACCGTCGACCGCCCTTGACCACGGCGGCACAGCGCCGGATCTTGACGACCTTATCGATCAGTTCACCACGGGAGGATTCACTAGCCATGAGTCTGTTGCCAGTATGTGTTATCTGTCAATGTGATTTGTTTATTAAAAGGCTGGTCTTTTTTCAGAAGACTAGCCCTGCTTCACGGGCGGCGTCGGCCAAGGCGGCCACGCGACCGTGATACTTGTACTCGCGTCGGTCGAAAGCGCCTTCCTTGATCCCGGCCTCGAGCGCCCGCTCGGCGAGCGTTCGACCGACCAGTGCGGCGGCGTCTTTGTTTCCGCCGTATCCGGTCTCGCCGCGAAGCTGTTTGTCGACCGTGCTGGCCGCGACGAGCGTTTTACCGGCCTCGTCGTCGATCAGTTGGGCGTACATGTGCTTGTGGCTGCGAAAGACGTTCAGCCGAGGGCGAACCGAATCCCGCTTGACCCGGTTGCTGACGCTATGATGACGTCGCCGGCGTTGTTTTCCGATGCTTTTTTCGTGTCTCATGGTTCCGCACAATCTGGAACTGAATGTATCTACTTACTATCCACTATCCACTACTTGACCATAGCCTTGCCCTGCTTACGACGAACTTGCTCGCCGTAGTAGCGGATTCCCTTACCCTTGTAGGGCTCCGGCTTCCGCAAAGCTCGGACCTCGGCGGCGAACTGGCCGACCTTCTGCTTGTCGATTCCGCGGACGATGATGTGCTGTTGATCGGGCACGGTCACGTCCAGTCCCTCGGGGATCGGCACTTGCAACTCGTTGGCCAAACCGACTCGCAACTGCAAGACCTGATCCTGGATGGCCGCGAGGTATCCTACGCCGTGGATCTCGAGACGTCGTTCGTAGCCTTCGGTCACTCCGACGACCATGTTTTGAATCAGCGCCCTGGTCAGGCCATGAAAGGCGCGGCTCTGCCGCTGGTCGTCTTGCCTGTCGACAACGATCACCTTGGCTTTGTCGTCGTAGCTAACGGTAAGCTCCGGACGATGTTCCCATTGGAGTTTTCCCATGGGGCCTTCGATGGTGATATTGCGATCGGCGAGACTCACTTTGACCTTATCGGGTACCTCGACGGGTTTTTTTCCGATCCGGGACATCTCGATTCGCCTTTGGTATTCTCTAACGTTTTCTTATGTGATTTGGGGTACTGGTCGATCCAGCCCTCAATTACCAAACTTCCCAACTACCAAACCTCACAGAGCACTTCGCCGCCGAGTTTTCGTTGGCGTGCCTCGCGGTCGCTAATCACGCCGCGGCTGGTGCTGACAATACTAATACCGAGGCCGCCGAGGATGGGTCGCATCTCGGCCGCTCCGCTATAAACGCGGCGTCCCGGCTTGCTGATGCGCCGGATGCGACGGATCACCTGCTCGCCGTTGGGGCCATATTTCAAGTGAATGCGAATCTGGTTGGCGGGTCGAGTTTCAAGTTCTTCCCAATCCCAGATGTAGCCTTCTCGCTTGAGCACTTCGGCCAGTCCGCGCTTGACCTTCGACATGGGCATTTCGACTTGGGGCCGCTCAACGCGCACCGCGTTCCGGATGCGGGTTAACATGTCGGCAATGGGGTCGGTCATCATGGCTTATTGTGGTCCTTTACCAGCTCGCTTTCTTCACACCGGGAATCAGTCCTGCATCCGCCAATTCGCGGAAACAGATCCGACAGATCCCAAACTTCCGGTACACACTTCGCGGTCGCCCGCAAATCTTGCATCGCCGCTCACGCCGCGAGCTGAACTTGGGGGTGCGCAGCGCCTTGGCTATCTTTGATTTACTTGCCATGCGGTCTAGCCCTTCGATTTCTCTATGGCTCTAATGTTCTCTGTGGATCTAATTATCTTCTTCGTCGCCTTCGCGTTGCAAAGGCATGCCGAGTTTCCGCAACAAGGTGCGGGCTTCGTCGTCGCTGTCCGTGTTGGTGACCAGGGTGACGTTCATTCCCTGCATACGCGAAAACTTATCCGGATTGAGCTCGGGAAAGACCATCTGCTCGGTCAATCCCAGGCTGTAATTACCGTGTCCGTCGAAGGCCTTGCGGTTGAGTCCGCGAAAGTCGCGCACTCGCGGCAACGCCAAGGAGATCAGCCGATCGAGGAACTCGTACATCCGCAGGCCTCGCAAGGTGACCTTGCAGCCGATGGGCGTGTCCTCGCGAAGCCGAAAACCGGCGATCGACTTGCGACTGATCGTGACGATCGGTTTCTGTCCGGACAGTTGGGTCATGGCATCCAGTGCCTCTTCGAGATGTTTCTTCTCGCTGATCGCGCTACCCACGCCCATGTTGATCACGATCTTCTCGATCTTGGGCAAGGAGAGCCGATTGGTCCGGCCGAATTCCTCGGCCAAGGCCGGGATGACTTCGTTCTGGTATTGTTCTAACAATCGGGGGGACATTTTCGATTCCGCTTATTATTTGGCGTGTTGAGTCCTGGCCGGGGCGATCTGACCGTTGCCGGCGCCGCACTTCTTACAGAACCGCTCTTTACTGCCGTCTTCGAGAAACCGGCTGCCGACGCGCGTGGCCGCCTTGCACGACTCGCAAACCAACTTCACGTTGGCCATCTGCACGGGCATCTCCATCGAGAGCCGACCGCCTTGCGGGTTTCGCTGGCTGCGACGCACGTGCTTGTACACACGATTGACATGCTCGACCACAAGCTTCTTCGCTACCCGGTTGACTCGCAGCACCTTGCCGCGCGTACCTCGGTCGTCTCCGACAATGACTTCAACTGTGTCGTCTACTTTAATCCACATCAGATCACCTCGTTGGCGAGGCTAACAATTTTCATAAAACTCTGCTCCCGCAATTCGCGGGCCACCGCGCCGAAAATCCGCGTGCCGCGAGGGTTCTTGTCCGTGTCGATAATCACTGCCGCGTTGGAGTCGAACCGCACATAGCTTCCGTCGGCACGTCGGGTGGGTTGCTTGCAGCGGACGATTACGGCCCGCAACACGGTCCCCTTCTTCAACTCCGCGCCCGGAATGACGCTCTTCACACTACAGACGATAATGTCGCCCAGCCCGGCAGACCGTCGGCGGGATCCGCCGAGGACTTTGATGCACATCAATTCCTTGGCGCCCGTATTATCGGCAACGGCAAGTCGGGTTTGCATCTGGATCATGGTTCACATCCGAATCACGGTACGTTATTTTTTGTCCGAGGTTTCCCCCCCGGGTTACCTATCCTGGCCGCCACTCTTGCGGCAGGTCCTTACGCTTCGTCTTGTTCGGCCTTGGCCGCAGCACGCATGGCTGCTAAGTCAATCAGCCGGCTCTTTTCGACTACCCGAGTCAATTCCCATCGCTTCATTTTCGAGCGGGGACGACTCTCGATAATCTCGACGGTGTCACCTGTTTGCGACTGGTTCTCTTCGTCGTGGACCGTGCAAACGGTCCGGCGGCGGATGAACTTCCCATACTTGGGATGTTTGACCAAACGCGGGATTTCCACGCGGCGGGTTTTGGCCGCCTTGTCGCTGGTTACTACTCCTGTGGCCACTCGTTTAGGCATCGCTGGACTCCTGTTTCGCCGCTCGTTCACGCTCGCCCCGAATCGTTTTGATTCGGGCGATCGTTCGGCGACTCTTGCGCAACTCACTCGGTGCGTCAAGCCGTTCGGTCTGGGCTTGAAGCCGCAAGCGAAAGAAGTGCTCGGTGATCTCCTTCAAGGTGACCCCTAACTGCTCGTCGCTCATATCTCGAAGTTCGGTTGCCTTAGTCATGGTTCGGTTCTCAGTTCGCTCCTACATGGGTCGCCGACGGACGAAGCGGACCCTTACGGGCATTTTGTGGGCCAGTCGGGTGAAACACATCCGAGCAGCCTCTTCGGATACTCCGCCGATCTCGAACATGATGGTTCCCGGTTTGACCACCGCGGCCCAATAGTCCGGCTCACCCTTTCCTTTACCCATTCGTGTTTCCAACGGGATCGAAGTCACTGACTTGTGCGGGAAAATGCGGATATACAGTCGGCCCTCGTTGCGCAGATATTGTTGCGCCGCGATACGCCCGGCTTCTATAGTTGCCGCACTAATCCAGCCACCCTGAACAGTCTGTAGCCCGAAATCGCCAAACACCACCCGGTTACCCCGAGTCGCGTTACCTTTTATACGCCCTCTTTGGCTTTTTCGGTGCTTGACTCGTTTTGGCATCAAGGCCATCGATCTCTTCCTCGCTATACATGCCCTGGTTGATCCACACCTGAACACCGATGTGGCCCTGGGCTATCTTGGCTTCGGTGAAGCCGTAATCAATTTTCGCACGCAGTGTGGAGAGTGGAATGGAGCCGGAGATTTGCTTCTCTCGCCGCGCCATTTCCGCTCCGCCAAGCCGACCGGCCAATTGGATCTTGATCCCCTTGGCGCCGGCTTCCATCGTCTGTTCCATCGACCGTTTCATCGTTCGGCGGAACCCCGACCGCTTCTCCAACTGTTCGGCAATATCATCGGCTACCAACTGGGCAACCACTTCCGGACGGTTGATTTCTTCGATCTTGATATTGATCCGTCGACCGGTTCGGTCCTGCAACTCCTTTTGCAACTCCTCAACCCGTTCGCCCTTGCGGCCGATCAGGATCCCCGGCCGGGCCGAGAAGAGGATCACTTTCACTTCGTCTCGGGTTCGCTCGATCTCGACCTTGGCAACTGCAGGATACATCGCCTTGCCGCCCCGATCCTTGCGATCGCGGATGAACTTGCGGATCCGATGGTCTTCGACCAACAGTTCGGCGAATTCCTTCTTCGACGCATACCATCGGCTCTTCCAGCCGATCATGATGCCGGTGCGAAATCCTACCGGATTAACTTTCTGACCCATGCTCCTACTCCAAAGCCAGTCGAATATGTGACATTCGTTTCTTAATAATGTTAGCCATGCCGCGCGAGCGAGGCCGCATCCGCTTGAACATCGGCCCCTGGTCGACCTGCACGTCGGTGATGATCAGGTGACGCAGGTTCGTCGCCCGACGGTCCTCGGCGTTGGCGATGGCGCTTTTGAGCACCTTTTCTAACATCCGAGCCCCGCGCTGGGGTTGATATCGCAAGATATCCAAAGCTTCATCGGCAAACTTGCCGCGAATCAAATCCGCAAGCGGACGTACCTTGGTGGCACTGATTCGCGCGTATTTGTGGGCCGCTTCGTAAGCCATCTTATCGCTTGCCCTTTCCGCCATGCCCGCGGAACGTCCGCGTCGGCGCGAACTCTCCCAACTTGTGGCCTACCATCTCTTCGGTGACAAACACCTTGATGTGGTTTTTTCCGTTGTGGACCATAAACGTATGGCCGACAAACTCCGGGACCACGGTACACGCTCGGGCCCAGGTCTTGATTGGATCTTTGCTGCCCGTGTCGTTGAGCTTCTCCACCTTCAGGTAAAGCTTCGGATCGACAAAGGGGCCTTTTTTAAGTGATCGGCTCATGGTTTTTAATCGCTAGTAGGGCGTATGCGGCAAACAGTTTTTCAGTCGCCCGTTCTGCCTGCTCTGCTAAATTTTCAACAACCCATATCGTTTCGATCGCCGACGTCGGACAATCGACTTGTTCGAGGGCTTGTGTTTCTTCCGCGTTCCTCCGCCTTTGGTCGGCTTGCCGGTGGGGCTGACCGGGTGACGGCCGCCCTTGGTGCGGCCTTCGCCGCCACCGTGCGGATGGTCTACCGGGTTCATGGCCGTGCCGCGGACATGCGGCCGACGTCCCATCCATCGTTTCCGGCCCGCTTTACCCAACACGATTCCCATGTGGTCGGAATTCCCGACTATTCCGATCGTTGCCCGACAGGCTGCCGGCAGACGGCGAATTTCGCCGCTGGGTAGGTTGATCTGGGCCCAACCGGCGTCTCGAGCACCCAAAGTGGCTCGGATCCCGGCCGAACGGCACAACACGCCGCCGCGACCGGGTTGCAATTCGATACTGTGAATATCCGTTCCCACGGGGATCTTCGACAGCGGCAAGCAATTCCCGACCGTTATCGGAGCTTCCTCGCCGCTGTTGACCGTATCGCCCGCTTCCAGCCCGTCGGGGGCCAAAATGAATCGCTTCTCTCCGTCCACATAGTGCAACAGGGCGATTCGGGCAGTGCGGTTCGGATCGTACTGGATCGAGTTGACCAGGGCCGGAACGCCGTCCTTGTTGCGGCGGAAATCGATCTTACGATACTGTCGCTTGTGCCCGCCGCCGCGGTGTCGCACGGTGATCTTGCCTTGGTTGTTCCGCCCGTTGGTACGACGCTTCGGCCGCACCAACTTCTTCGGCGCCTTGGCGTCCGGCGTCAGGTCGGCAAAGTCGCTGACCGTCGCTCCGCGACGTCCTGGCGTGATCGGTTTATATCGACGAATACCCATGATCGGTTCTCAGTCTTTAAGTTTTCAGTCTTCAGGTTGTCAAATTCGATCTGACAACTGACAACTAACAACTCCCGTTAAAAGAAATCAATTCTATGTTCCGAGTCCAAGGTCACGATGGCCTTTTTCCAGGCCTTGGTAGTTCCCCAACGGAACTTGGTTCGCCGCGGCTTGCCCTTGCGGTTCTGCGTGTTCACGTTAACCACTTTCACGTCGAACAACTCCTCCACGGCGCGGCGGATGTCGTCCTTATTGGCCAATCGGTTCACCTCGAACGCATAGGCGTTATACCGGCTCGCCTTGTGTACGCCTTTTTCCGTCACCAGCGGCCGAAGCACGATCTGGTGCGGTTCTAACTTCAGTTTTGTTTTGGTAATGTCTCGGGCCATCGGCTGCGGCAATCCTTATCTTACGAGTCCTGCTTCCCGGACATTTTTTCCCGGAACGCATCCAATGCCGACGTGGTCATCAGCAGCCGACGCGGGTGAAGCACGTTCAGTGCGTTCAGCTCGGCCACCGGAAGCACCGACACGTCGGCCAGGTTCCGGATGCTCTTGTAGACGTTCACGTCATACTCGGCCACGGCCACTAGGAGCGTGCCGCTCTCGACCTGCAAAGCCTTCAAAATACCCGCCATCTGGCTCGTCTGCGGCGCCTCGAAGCTCAAGTCGTCGATCAAGGTGATCTCGTCGTCGACGATCTTCGAGGCCATGGCCATGCGGGTCGCCAGTCGCAATGCCTTCTTGGGCATCCGATACGACCAGTCGCGAGGCCGCTTGGCGAAGATGTGCCCGCCGCCGGTCCGGATACCGCTGCGACGCGAGCCGGCCCGCGCGTTGCCGGTTCCCTTTTGGCGATACATCTTCTTCGTGCTGCCCTTGACCTCCGCTCGGCTCTTCGTCTTGGCCGATCCTTGACGCTTGTTGGCCTGGTACATGACCACCGCGTCGTGCAACAGTTGCTTATTGATCCGAGGCGCCAGTTGCCCGGGATCAATCTCGTACTTGCCGACCTGGGCGCCGGTTCGATCGTAAATTGGCAAGCTTACCATATCTCTCATCCTCAATCGCAATCCCAGTATCTCTCGGTTCGCGACCGCTACAACTTATTGGTTTCCTGAATCATCACGTATCCGCCGTTGGGGCCGGGAACGGCGCCGCGAACGATCAACAAATGGTTCTCTTCGTCGATCTGAACGACCTTGAGATTGCGGGACGTGCATCGGGCGCTGCCGTAATGGCCAGCCATCCGACGCCCCTTGAACAAACGCGACGGCGAAGCACTACAGCCGGTGCTGCCGAGATGGCGATGGCATTTCTTCACGCCGTGCGACGCCCGTTGACCGTGGAAATTGTGCCGCTTCATCACACCGGCCGTCCCGCGACCCTTGCTGGTGCCGACGATGTCGACCGACTTGATCTCGGTGAAGACGTCCACGGTGAATTCCTGGCCGACTTCACAGCCTTCAATGGAACCGCGGATCTCGCGGACGAAGCGTTTCGGCTCACAGCCGGCCTTCGTAAGAGGTTCGACGCCGGCAGTCACGCGATTTCGCTGCCGCTTGCTGTCGAGTTTGGCCACATGGCCGCGGACGCTGCGACTGGCAAGGCGACGTGGTTTATCCAAATACCCCAGTTGAACCGCCTCGTACCCGTCCCGGTCCTCCGTTTTGACCTGGAGCACGTGACATGGGCCCGCTTGAATCACGGTCACCGGGATCACTTTCCCAGTTTCGTCGTAGATTTGCGTCATCCCAACCTTGCGGCCGAGTAGTCCAACTGTCATCGTTCTTGCCTTTGCATACGTCGCCGACGGGAACGACCGGTTCGTCGACCGGGTTTACCCGCCAAGCTTCCGTTCCATAGGATTAGGATCAGAAAACCGGGGCGTTTATTATGTAACTTCTTATATGGTAACAGTTTAGTGCGAACTGGTCGCCTTAATTTTAATGTCGACTCCCGCCGGAAGGCTCAACTTATTCAGCGACTCGATCGTCTTGGCTGTCGCTTGGATAATGTCGATCAAACGCTTGTGCGTGCGGATTTCGAACTGCTGACGTGCCTTCTTATCCACATGCGGTCCGCTGAGGACCGTGTAACGTTCAATGCGGGTAGGCAGAGGAACTGGGCCGTGAACTTCCGAACCGGTCCGTTTCGCCGTATCCACGATCTCCAGCGCGCTTTGATCCAAAATCGCGTGATCGTACGCTTCCATCCGGATACGGATAACTTCTTTTGTCTGACCAGCCACGGAAGTCCTCCGGGTAATTCCAATTCCAATATGCCAAAGAACACGTCCACCCGCAGGGTGGGAAACCTCAGAGAATACCAGCTTCCGCGAACATCGTCAACGGGCTTGCCGGAAATAATTCGAAATTCCAAAGATTTCCACCCGAAACCGGTCCAACCGATAACTATCGACACATCAGATACGGCGAATAAATAGCCCTCCTGGGTGTATCGCCTGCATGCTGAGATGTGGCTCTGCGCATCCAACCCGCGTCATGCAACAGTCCATGTGGACGGTTGATCTTGAAACACGCCCTTCCTCCCTGCCAGTCCGATCCAAGGCGCCCCAGGAGTCCGCTTCGGCCATCTTGGTGGCTGTGTGAACACCGGAGCAATTGTGCGGCGTGTGCGAGACTGTGCCCGATTCATACCCCGGCGAGGGTCGATCCTATATGACTGGCGGATGGCCCGGCTGCTTCCTTCGGCCGGCGGACCACTATCGCGGCAACCCGGAGGAACTCCGTCAGGCCTGCCGAGCGAAGCTAGCCGAGGCCCGTCATCATCGCAAGGGAAAGAACCTGGAACGCCGGCAGCTCGACCTGCCACCAACCAGTGAGGAATCCCAGTGAGGAATTGCTGCCTAACCAGACCCGTTTTGTGCCATATCCGATGAAACAAGACAATGGCAGAGGAAGGGGATCGAATCGAGGATCTTCGCCTCAGATATGGTACATCTGCTCGTCTTGTTCCTTAGCTCGTTCCATCAACTCGGCCAAGGAAATCTCGTCGAGCATGCGGCGCTCCACGTCGGAAACATCTTGCCAGACGCGGGAGAGGACCTTCACGACGGGCGAATCGGGCGAAGCGCTGCTGGCCTTGACGGTTCGGTTGGGAGTGCCGTCGATCACGTCCATGACCTGGCCGAGCGAGACCTCTTCCGGCGGTTTGATCAGATAGTATCCCCCGGCCGCACCGCGTACGCTGCCGACCAGCCCGGCCCCTTTTAGCTGTAGAAGGATTTGGACAAGGAAACGCGGCGGTACGTCGTGGCGATCGGCAATTCTGCGAATCCGTACGGGCTCGCCGGAGCCGTGTTGAGACGACAGTTCCAACATGGCGATACAAGCGTATTCCGTTTTCGCAGAGATCTTCATAATTGCCCCTCGCGACTCTCGTTCCAACGTTGTTACCTGACAAACCTACTATTCAATTCTAGAAATGTTTTGTAACTAAGTCAACTATCTTAGTATGTTTTTCGGGTTTTCGTGGCAATCACAGCCGTTTCAGCCGGAGCAGACAACCATAAGGAGGGGTGCTGTCGAAATGACAATCCGACAGCTGAGAACGAAGCCGTCGGAAGACATTGCTCGCCCTGAGGGACCCAATTGACCCGTCAGAGTACACGGGTCGCCCGGCAGAATCAGTGGAATACTGGCGAGTTCGTAAGTGCCTCGGTCGATGTGACCCGTG
>CAYYOX010000173.1:0-10806 GCA_964473065.1 uncultured Planctomycetaceae bacterium
TGCTCGAAGTGCTCGAAGCGACCGGCGCACGGATCGACCGGGCAGCCGATCAACTCACACTCACGTCCGACGGTCCGCCGCGACCGGTCGAGATTATCGCGCGCCCGTTTCCCGGCATCCCGACCGACCTTCAGGCCCAGTTCATGGCCTTGTTGAGCTTAGCCGCCGGCCGCAGCCGCATCGGCGACGAGGTGTTTCCCGACCGGTTTCTGCACACGGCCGAGCTGCAACGTCTCGGCGCGAAGATCCGCCGCAATGGCCCCATGGCCGAAGTGACGGGCGTCGACCGTCTGGCCGGCGCGACGGTCACGGCCTGCGATTTGCGAGCCAGTGCCGCGTTGGTCCTAGCCGGCTTGGCCGCCAAGGGCCGCACCACCGTCCGCCAAATCCACCACCTCGACCGCGGCTACGAACGGCTCGACGAAAAACTCGGCGGATTGGGAGCACGGATTGAACGACGGGAGATGTCGGGTATAATCAAGTAATCGACCTTGTGACCATCACACGGGTGAGGGCTATGCTGATGACGACGAAACAGGCTGTAATCCAAATGATCGAGCGATTGCCGGACGATGCTTCGGTCGAAGACATCATGGCGGAATTGTATTTCCGGCAGAAAGTCGACGACGGCATCCGGCAACTCGACGCGGGCGAAGGGATTGACCACCAGGAAGTCAAACAGAAAACTCAAATGACGAAATCCGAATGACGAATGACTAAGGTGCGGTTCTCCCTTTCGTCATTCGTGCTTCGTCATTATTCTACGCGTGGGTCTTCGCTGCTCGACCCACCCTACTCTCCGCCTCGGAAGACCTGCTGATAGAGCACGTTCTTTCTCGAGGTTAGCGGGCCGGGGTTGTTGTCTTCTTCTAGCACTTTGACCATCATGTGGAATTTTGCGTCGAGGTCGTCGGCGTAGTGGACGATTAGGGCCTCGGGGGTCATCGGCGGCTTGGGCGAGCCCCACTCGGGCAGTCGCTGATGGGCCAGGATCAGATGTTCCAGCCGTAGCATCGTCTCGGCGTCCGGCGGCGAGGGCATCTCGGCGGCCGCGTCGCGCACGATGTCACGACCCATCAGGATGTGGCCGATCAGTGCGCCCTCGGCCGTGTAGGCGGCGCCTTGCGGCTGTTGGTCCAACTCGCGAATCTTGCCCAAGTCGTGCGAAATGGCCCCCGCCACCACCAGCCCGTGATCCAACGGCGGCCGCATGTCGGGGTAATACTCGATGTACTTCTCGGCCAAGTAGATACACGTGCGGGTGACGCTCAGCGTATGCTCCAACAGCCCGGCCACGTAAGCGTGATGGTTGTGCCTTGCGGCTGCGTGACTCAGGAGCACCTCGTGGTTGGATTGCAGAATCGACAAGACTAAGCTCTGCAAGGCCGGGTCGGCAATTTCGTGCTCGGCGATGGCGGTCAACTCGTCGAACATCATCGGCGGGTCGAACCGCGAATGGGGCTGACACATGCTCGGGTCGAACCCGTCGGCCGTGTCGGCGTCGGTCGCCTCGCGGATCTTGCGGATCTCCAACTGCGGCCCGTAGTTGGACTCCCGAAACACGGCCCGAACTTTGTAGAACACGCCGGGCGTCCACGCCTGCTGGCAGTCGGCGGCCCAGGGCGAATCACCCCAGATAGGAAACCCCACCTCACGGCTGCCGTCGCGAAAAGCGACCTTGAAATACGGCTTGCCGTTCTTGGTGGTCAGCTCTTCCTTGGCCGTCATCATCAAGAACAGGTCGGCCTCCTGACCGGAGGTCATCTCGGACAGTTGCACGATGGGGGAGGATTGAGACATGGGATTGTCGATTTCTTCCGGGCCATAGTATTCGTTTAGCAGTCGCCGGCACGGCGACTCACATCACGGTCTGCCATTATAGGGGATTCAAGTAGAGCAGGACAGGGGATGACGAATCGGGTGAAGATCGACGGCCGGTGCGTCCGAAAACGAGAAACGGGCCGCTTGCGGCTTTGCAACGTCATTTATTCCGCCAGATAGTCCCATGGCCATCACCCGACCCAAACCGACTCGACCCCGGCCAACCCGGCCCAAACCGCCGAAAGCTCGCAGTCTGGCCAAGACGTATATCGAGGCGTTTTGCGACTATTCGGCCGGCGAATGTCACTTGGCTGAGAACACCGTGGCCGCCTATCGTCGGGACCTGGGTCGATTCTTCGGTTGGCTGGCCGGGCGGAACTTGACGAAACTCTCGATTCGCGAGTTGGCCGACTACGCCGCCTGGCTGCACTCGAAAGAGTTGGCCCCGGCCAGTATCGCGCGGCACATCGTTTCGCTGAGGGTCTTCTTCCGCTATCTGCAACTCGAAGGCGTCATCGAGGAGAATCTGGCCGAGTTGCTGGGCAGCCAGAAGCTTTGGCATCGCGTACCCAAGGTGCTCAGCCCGCAGCAGATTGATCGGCTGTTGACCGCACCGAGGAAGACGGATCCCTGCCGGCGTCGCGATCGGGCCTTGTTGGAATTGCTCTATGCGACCGGCTGCCGGGCGTCGGAACTGTCGGCCTTGCGGATCTGCGACTTGCATCTGAAGGAAACGTTTTGCGTCTGCCGCGGCAAGGGAGACAAAGAGCGCGTCGTGCCGCTGGGCGTTCGGGCGATCGAGACAGTCGAAGCGTATTTGGAACACGAGCGGCCCGCGTTGGCTGCCCGAGCCGGTTCCACCCCCGAGTGGGTCTTGCTATCGTATCGCGGCCGCCGGTTGCGTCGCGAACGGATTTGGGAGCTACTGAAGCGTTACGCGGCCCGCGTGGGCGCACCGCCGGAAGTCAGTCCGCACACGTTGCGTCACAGTTTCGCCACGCACATGCTCTCCGGCGGCGCCGACTTGCGGCAAGTGCAAGAGATGCTAGGGCACGCCAGCATCGCAACCACGCAGATCTACACGCACGTCGATGCGGCGCGGTTGAAGAAGGTGCATCGGCAGTTTCATCCGCGGGCGTAGTGGGCCGCAAGCGGCTGAATTATTCTGCTCGGGGCGGGGCGAATTTGATCTTTTCGACGACCTTGATGATCCGGCCGTTGTGGACGTAACCGGAGACGGCCGTGATGGCGTCGACGACGTACTCGAATTTCAGGGCGTAGTCACAATCGAACTCGACTTCCGTCTCCGCAGCCACCGAGCCGGGCCCGCGCTCGTCGCCCACCATTTCGCGGATCTGCTCGTGCAACTCTTGGAAATCGCTAAGGGATCGCTGGCCGAACTGAATGCCCTGGAGGTTGCCGCCCTCGTCTGCCTGTAGTCGCACGACCACCGGCGGCAGTTGGATGTCGGGCGGGCGGCCTTCGCTGGGTGCGGCCAGGGGCATCTTGATATTGAAGTCGCCCTCGGGCGAGACGATCTTGAACGTCATCACGAAGAAGATCAGCAACTGAAAGACGATGTCGATCATGGGCGTCATCATCAGCTCGACCTTCTCGTCGGCATTGCGTTGGGCGTGGCGAACTTTCATCGGTCACGTCCTTTCCTGTTGCTTGGCGCGGAGGGCGAACTTCTCGAAGCCCGTCTCCTGGCAGACTTTGATCACCTCTTGCACGCGCCCGGTCTTGGCCTCGCGATCGGCGCGGATGATGATCGTGGCGTCGGCAACCTTGCCTTTACCGGCACGGATGACCACCGCCTCGCGGGTAAGCAATGCCTGGAGTCCGCCGAGAGTCGTTTCGTCCGGGCCGAGGATGATCGTCCCCTTTTTGGTCAGTTGTAGCGTGATGGGCGAATCGACAGGCGCGTCGGGCGGCTTGGCCAATTCGCTCGACGGCAGGTGGATCCGCACGTTCTGGTCCGCCTCGCTGAAGTTGATCAGCACCATGAAGAAGGCGATCAACTGGAAGGTCATGTCGATCATGGGCGTCATGTCGCCTCCGATAAAGGTGGCGCGGCGTTTGGATGAGTATTTCATGGATTGGTTTCCTGGGTGCGAAAGCGGCTTGCGGCCGTCCGACTACTTCTTCTTTTGTTCGTCCGGGCCTGCGCCGCCGCCGACGTTGGAGAAGCGGCTCATCAGCCCTTCGCTGAGGATGCCGACTTCCAGGACCAGTCGCTGAACCCGGTTGCGGAGGATGTTGTAGGCCGCGATGGCCGGAATGGCAATGAACAGCCCGACCAGCGTCGTGAACAGGGCCGTGGAAATACCTTCGGCCAACTCTGAGGGCTTGGGCGTGGCGCCGCTGTGGGCAATCACGCTGAACGCGGCGATCATACCTTGCACGGTTCCCAGCAGGCCGACCATCGGGCTGACCGTGCCGATCAGGGCCATGTAGCTGAGCCGGTGTTCGAGCTTCATGTCTTCTTCTTCGCCCACTTCCTGCATGGCCTCGATCGCCTGATCGTATCCGGACGAGAGCTTCGCCAACCCGGCCGAGAGGACCTGGCCGAGGAACGACTCGTCGGCCTTGGCCATTTCGTAGGCCTCTTGGTATCGCTTTTCGTTCAGGTGGGCCTCGAACCCTTCGACCAGCGCCACGGGCACGACATTCTCGCGTCGGGCGGTTAAGAGGTTCATCACGAACAGGGCCACCAGGGTGAACGAGAGGCTCAAGAACACGATGCTGTAGAAGATCCCCAGCGAGTCATACATCCAGCGGAGCCGACTCTTCGGATTGCCGGCGGCGGGCGCTGCGTCTTCTGCTGCGGCCGGCTCCTCGTCGGGAAGTTCCTCTTCCAGGTCTTCAACGTCTTCATCTTGGGCCACGGCCGGCGTGCCGTCCAGGAACGTCACATTCGAGAAGACGGCCAACGCGCCGGCTAACATCCAAAAGGACAACAGCCCGGCCCCCAACCATCCGCCTAGTAATCGATGCCGCATCGTATTCCTCCAAAATCGTGAAACGGTGTGCTAATTAGTGATCTTTGTGTATCGGTTCTGTAGGAGGCGACTCCTGTCGCCGATCAGGCGAAATCGGCTCCTACAAACAAGCATTCTAGTCTACTCAAAGCGACCGGGTGTCGTAAAGCATCGGCGGCTTCGGTTCTCTGTGTCAGCCCCCCTGTTTGGACCATCGGCTGTTGCGATAGCGTTCTTCGAGGATTCGCCGGGCACGGACCGCCCGTTGTGTCTTGTGGACCTCGTCCCACAAGTCGGCCAAATTGGCCAAGGCCTCGGCATGTGCTTCCGGCTGCGAAAAGTAGAGCAGATCGACGTGCAAGAAGGCCAGCAGGGCCTCGTTTGTCCGGCCCGCCTTGCGATGCGCAGAACCCAGCGTATTGTAGGCCTCGGCGTGCAGTTCGATCTGTTCGGGATCGGCCTTGCCGAGGACCGTCTCGACCATCTTGATGGCTTCGTCCGGTTTCCCTCCGGCCGCGATACAGCGTGCCTTACCCAGGGTGGCCGCCTGCCGCTGCAACTGGGCCAGTTCGCCTTCCTCGCCGGCCGCCAGCACGCTCTCGAACGATTGCAAGGCTTCGCCCGTTTTTCCTTGGGCCAATTGGGCTCGACCCCGGGCCACGTTGGCTCGCATCTGGTAGTCGGGCCAAGGCGCCTTTCCTACCCGAGCGTAATACGCTTCGGCCTTCTGGAACGAACCGCTAGCCACCAGCAGGTCGCCGAGCACCTCGTAGGCTTGGAAGTAATGGTAGCTTTGCGGGTAATCCTTGGCAAAGGAATTCATCATCCCGCCGGCGTCCTTGATGGTTCCCGTTCCACCCAGCGCAAGCTGCGCGGCGCAATATGCCTTGTAAAACGCGATCGTCGGCGGGATGAATTCGCCCGAGACATCGTCGGCCGGGATCTTCCCCAAGGCCTCCCGGGCGTCTTCGTAGCGGCCAACTCGCAAGTGCGATCGGGCCGTCTTCAACAGGGTCGGCTCGTCGTCGAAAAAGACGGCCACGATCTCGTTGACTGCAATGCTCTTCTTCACGCCGTTGCGCTCGACTTCGACCGCCGTACGCGAGATGCTCGTAATCTTTCCAGGGATCGCCGTGGTAGTCGTCTTCACCGAGTCAATCGCCAAACACGCACCGGCGGTCGCCAAGCCAATCGCGGCCGCGAGAAGTATATAACGCAGTTTCATAAAACGCTCCTTATCGATCGAGAAGCCAAGTTGTTTTGCTTCGGTTGTAAACGCCACCATGGGGCTTGTCCCCGTGGAGCGATGATTGACCACTAGCATGGTCCGTTTCCCTCGTGCTTTCCGCCAATCTGGGCCGCCGCGGCCCAGATTGGCGGACGATGCTATTCGGGCCCACTGGTTAGTGGTCAATCATCGCTCCACCGGGACAAGCCCGGTGGTGACGGACAAATCGCATACAGTTTGAGTTGGTTTATTGTACTACTATCCACTACCCACTATCCACTACCCACTATTTCCTTTTCACCACTTTCAGGCCGTCGGCCTTCTTGCCGAGAAGCTTTTGGATCTTCTTGAGTAGCTCGTCGTATTTTGCGTACCAGGGATCCCCGGGCTTGACCGGATAAAGCTGGAACACGACCAGGATGTCCTTCTCGGCCTGCTTCAGGGTTTCGGTCTTGTTTTTCCTGGTCATGGCCCACTTCTGCCGCGACAGGGCCAGGTTGTATCGGGCTTCGTGAAACATGGATCGGTGTTTCTCGCTTCGGGCGAGCCGCTTGGCCAGTTTTCCGAATCCCCAGATGTACCTGTACTTGGTGCTGCCTTTGATGGCCAGTTCGTAATAACCCGGCTTGACCTCACCCCAGGACTGATAGGTGTAGGCCGCTTCAAGTTGGGCGTCGACCACGGTGGCGCGTTCCTTCAGCACGCTGGACAGTTGGGCCCTCGCCTCTTTGAATTTCCCCAGACGCTGCAAGCAGCGGGCGAGCCGAACTTTCACGCCGGTGACGGCGCCCGGCGGCGGCTCGAGCGTGCCTTCCTCGCATTGCTTGAGGATGTTCCGGTAGCCCGCGACCGCCTTACCGTAGTAGCCTTTGGCCTCCGGGGACAGCTTTTTTCCGCCCGCATCGTAACCGGCGCCCAGCCGGTAGAACGTTTCGGCCACCCATTGCAGCGAGCCGAACGTGTTGCCCTGCTGACGCTGAGAGATCCGGTCGAGGAACCGCTCGAAACTCTGGGAGACTTTTTGGAGTTGGGCGACATTCTCTTCGTTGCGGAGTCGTTCGAGCTGGTCTTGCAGCTCGCGGCCGAGGCTGATGTAGATCCTCGTCAGCTTGGCCCCGGCCTGGGCATCGCCGCCTTGGCCAACGGCCTCTTCCAGCGATTTCATGACCGTTTCGGCCTTTTCGATCTGCTGGGTCGCCACGTAAGCCCTCAGTGCCGCTTTGAACGTTTCGCTGCGGAAGTTACCCCGCTGCGTGACCGGATGGTCGGCCTTGGCCAAGGTCAAGACACCCACTTTGGGATCTTCCAACCAGACGACGGCCTTGTCCGGCTGGCCGGCCCCGATGTTGATCTGCGCCAAGGAGAGAACCGACGCCGCCAGCGTGTAGGTCACCTCGCCGCCCGCGTCGACCGGTTCACGCATCCTGGTGATCCCCGACTCGAGCGTCTCTTGGGCCTGCCGGACCATGTCTTTGAGGGCCTCGGCGGAAGGGCGCTGAGACTCGGGCTTGGCGGCGGCCTGCAGGTAGGCGCCCCACATCTTCTGGCCGGTCATCAACTCGACTTCGCCGCGTCGCGGTGAGTCGGGCGAGATCTTCTCGACATACTGCCTGGCCTTTTCCAACTCGCCGTCGGCCAGGGCCGTGCGGATCAGCATCAGCCAGGCTTCGTCGGCTTCCGGCTCGCCCGCCCAACGTTGGGTAATGTAGTCGGCCACGGCGACCATCCGCCCGGCAGCGAAATCTCGCTCCGCTTCGGCGATGGACGGGTCGGCGGCGGTCCCAACGGCCGTCTTGGCCTCGTTGAAAAGTTTTACATAAGCGGCCAAGGCGATCTTGGCGCCTTGCTTGGCCCCCATGCCGTCGGAGTAACGTCGGGCCAAGAACTCGCCCATCACCGAGGCCTCGTAAAGCTCGTCCGACATCCAGTATAAGTAGGCCAGGTAGTACCGAATGACGTTGAGTTGCTCGACCGTGACCTCCGGTGTCTTCATCCGCAAGGCCATGCGATAGTAGTTGATCGCTTCGGTCCGGACCGCGGCCGCCTCTTCTGGGCTGAGGCTGGAGTCTTGCGTTCGGTCCAGGGCCTCTTTGGCATAGTCGCGGGCGTCGGTGAAGTTGGTCGGCTCCGGCCGGACAAAATCTTCGCCGACAAACAGCTTGTCGCGCAGCCGATTTCGGGCCGCCTTCTGATGTTGGCCGGGGAATCGCGTCACGAACTCGAAGTACCGTTTGGCACTCTTGAGGTTCTCCTTGCGAGCATCCGCTTCCTCCGGTTTACCCAACGAGCGGGCGAATTCGAAGGCCGCTTCGCCGGCCAGGAACTTGACCGAAAGCCCTTCCAGGCTCGATTCCTCACGGCCGCGCGCTTTGTCTTCCCATTTGCCGGCCTGGGTCAGGGCCGCCGAGTATTTCTTCTGAGCGGGCAGCATGGCCGTTTCCAGGAACAGGATCAGCGTCTTGGCCTTCAGCGTGCGAAATGCCTCGGCCTCACCCTCCATTTCCAAGAGTTCCTCGAACACCTTGTAAGCTTTTTTCGCGTCGCCCAAGTCCTTGTAGCATCGCCCTTCCCACATCCGCGCGTAGAGACCGGCCAACAGCTTGGGATACTTCTTATACAACGCGCCGTATCTCGCGGCCGAATCGGTCAGATTCTTTTTGTTCTCCTCGCTCTCGGCCGGGTGCGTCTTGGCAATCTCGTACAGCACGGTGGCCAGGGCCAGTCGGGCCTGTAGCAAATCCTGACGCACCTGCGAACGCTCCTCCAGAAGCTTGATCTCCTTCTTGTCGATCAGCTTGGGGAACTCGCGATGCGCTTCAAGAAACTGAGCCTCCAACTCCGTGAGCGTCTTCTGCGCTTGCTCGTAGAGCGCCCGGGCCTGGGCCAATAGTTGCGTCTTCTCCTCGGGCGACTTGTCGGACTTCTCGGCCTGACTCGCGAGAATTCGCCCCCGTTCGACCAGCAGGTCGGCCAGTCGTGTTTTGGCCCCGGCCGCCAAGGCGTGGTCGGCATGTTCGGCAAGAAACTTCTGCAGCGCCATCCGGGCCTGATCCAACTGCTTCTCGCGTTCGGCCGGCACACGACCTGCTCGCGACGCATCGATCAACGTGGAGCCCAACTCGTAGTCGATCGTCACCTGAAACTCGGCGTCGGCCAAGGGACTGGTTCGCATCTGCTCGATGTACTGCAACGCCATGTCGAACATCCCGGCTTCGCGCAGGGCGTCCAGGAAGCTCTGTGTCGGCTCGACCGCACCCGCCAATCCGACTGCCAAGAAAAGGCAGACGGCTGCAATCCATGCGGAAAGCAGGCCTCGGAGGCGGGTGGTTCTTTTCATCAATTTCATCCTGTTCTCTGTCCGGGCGCCAGTCAGCGATCTACCGCGGCACACACGAAAGCCACGGCCCTCGGGGATCTGCTTGGAAGAAAGACTGGGCTTGCGCCAAGCGTGTTCCGGAACCGCTCGGCACGGCTGGCAACCTAATACCAGATTATACGTTTTTTACGTGCCCCGCAAGGATTCCGCGGGTCGGGAATCGCTCTCGATCGGCTGCAGGCAGTATGGGTTAGTTGGCCATCCTACCTCTCTGGTGTTGTTTGGCCCGTTCCGCTTGTTCCACTAGGGCCAAAAACTCCGCAAATGAGGGCCGATGACGCAACTCGGTGGGGAGGCTCGCCGCCAGCCCTCGAACCTGACTCAGGGCGGTTGCCCGGGAGTTTTCCGGAAAAAAGGCAAACGGAGATCGGCTGAGGATCTCGGCCGTTTCGGCCACAACCGCGGCCACTTGCACGGACGCAGCCGACTGGGCAAACGAAGGGGCGAACGCGCTGCGCTGAACCGACAGGCTGCGAGTCCTCGGCGTCGATTGCGAAGGCGACCGCCAACTCAGTTCCACCAGCGCCACTTCGCTTCCGCCTTTGGGCCGCAATTGAAGCTCGTACAGGGCCGTGGCCGATCGGCCCGCATGGAAATCGGCCTGGGGTCGCGCCGGCATCAGCCCGGCCACCGATTCCGCCTCGTGCCGCAACAGCCGATAGGCCAAAGCGGCGTCCGGGCGAAAGGTGACCTTCAAGCGGTCCTCCTCGGCCATCAACTGCGAACGGCCAGTGAGTATTTCCGAGAGTCCCCAGCCAACTTCTTCGGCGTTACCGGCCCGACGAACCCTGCCGGCGCCGGCCCGCGCGAACCCGGCCAACTGCGAGTCGATCGTCTCATCCTGCCCTAAGTCGATGACCTCCAACGCAAGTCCCTCGCCGGCCGCCTCGACCAATTGACGTTCGAGCGACTCGGCCGTACCGCGCCCCAATTCCGTCAGCCCGTCGGTCAACAAAACCACGCGGTGCCGGATCAGCCCGGCCGATTCACTACGCCGCGCTACGGCGTATGCCCGCCGCAAGCCGGCTCCCAAGTTAGTCGAATCTTCAACCTCAAGCAATTCGGCAGCGGCCAACCAGGACTCGGCATCGGCCGGGCCGGCATTCTCGATCAGCGCGTCGGCCCGTTCGCTGAAGGTGACCAGCGAGAGCCGGTCCTCGGGCCCGAGCTGTTCGATCAGTTGGCCCAACGCCCGACGGGTCATATCGAGCCGACCGCCCCAACGCATACTGCCCGAAACATCCACGGCCACGATCAAGTGCGTGGCCGGATGTTCGGCCGCCGGGAGATCTCGGGCCTGGACCCCGACTTGCAGCAGCAGAGTGCCCGGTCCGCCGAACGGCGAGGGTCCGCCGGCCGTGGAAAGTTCCAACCCTTGCTCAACCGGACGAGGGAATCCG
>CAYYOX010000173.1:10816-11370 GCA_964473065.1 uncultured Planctomycetaceae bacterium
AGGGCCCCCAGAGTCGACCGCGGCCAGGAACTCCTCGATCCGGATGTCTTGGGGCGACGGCAACTCGCGGTCTTCCAAGGAGCGGCGGGTCAGTTCGTAGCTGGACGTGTCGATCCCCAGCGGAACCAGGGAGGTTTGCAGTGCCGGATGGGCCGCCGGATAGATCGGCGGAAACACGCCATAGGCAAAATAGAACGGCCAATTGAAGCCCGCCACGCGAGGCGGATCGATCCCGCGTGGAGTCAGCCCTTGCACCTTCTTCAACTCCGGCAAAGCGTCGAAAGCGCGATGCGTGGCCTCCACGTCCTCACTGCGGCCGTACGGTTCCGACAGAAGATCCACAAGCCGGTCAAAGGGAAGGACCGTTCCGCTGGACGGTCGCGATTCACCATGAATAAAGGGGTACAACTCGATTTCCGGCGCCGTCGCTGTAACATCAAAGGTCGCGACATCGGCCGCTTCCTCGGCTGCTTCCTCGGCATGGGGCGTAATCGCAAGACTCAACGGCGGCGGAGTATCTTCCGATCGGTCCGCCCTGTTTTGGGAAAGCGCCG
>CAYYOX010000174.1:0-11364 GCA_964473065.1 uncultured Planctomycetaceae bacterium
AGCGTTGGTACACGCTGGCCGTCCCGTCGGTCGAGGTGCCGGAGAAGTTCCACGTAGCCCTCTCGTTCAACGCACATCGGACCAAGGGGGTTTACGTGGGGATCGATGAAGGTGTCGAAGAGACCCATTCGCTGATCGGCCTGCCGGACCGTGGCTACAAGCCGGTCACCGAGGGCTACGACTGGATGGTGCGAGTGTATCTGGTATCGGACGCGCAGGCCATCAAGAGTGAACCGGCCGTTGGCGGCGATGACGAGGATGCCTTGGCCGGTTTCGATCCGGCGCCGATCCTGGCGCGAAATCGGCCTGCCTCTATCTAGGAATACCCGATCGGCTCAGCGATCGGCAGCGCGCGACCGCCCGTGCCACTTCGCAGCTCGCGGGCACGAGGGGCTTCGACCTGACACGTCTGGTCGGCGGCGAGCGAGAATTCGCCTTCGACCCACCCGACTTGCACGAGCTTGGACGGTGGTACGGCTTCTCCATGCTCCTGTTGGTCATGGCGGCCGCGGTCGGCACGTTGATCCATCTGGCACTTAGGTTCAAATGGCCGGTCGCCGCACGACGACTGGGACGAATCGGCTTCTACCTGGCCGCGCTGCTGTTGGCCGCGGCAGGCACGCCCGTCTTCAACCGCTGCTTCGATCCGTTCGTTTTTACCTGGCCGGTATGCCTGTTCGTGGTCCACCAAGTCACCTTGAATACGATCGTATGGTCGGGACGTCGTCCGGACTACAAAGGATCGCGCTGGCTGGCAATGTTTGCGGCCCTGTTCTTCCTGGCCGCATGCTTGACCTATTACCTCGTATGCCGCCGCTTGAGTCTAGCCATCGAATGGATCTTCCTAATGGGCTTCCTCCCCTCCTGGCCAATCGCCGTCCCGGCAGCCTACCGCTTGCAGCGCCCAGTCCATCCCATCGGGGATTTCCTCTGGGCCGTGGTCTCCTTCACAGCCTACTACTGGACCGCCGCCGCAGTGATCCTCTGGAAAGCAGCCGGACTCTAACTCCCCTCTCCCTTTGGGAGAGGGGCCGGGGGTGAGGGCATAGGAAAGGCGTTTCGCGGCAAATCGGTCCCCTCTCCCACGGGGAGAGGGTTAGGGTGAGGGCGATTCTCCCTGAAAAAGCTCTGTAAACTCAGGTTCAGAACCATCGCCAAGTTTACGTTTCTCGGAGACCCCCCTACTTTTTCGTGGTATCTGGAATTGCCTTGCTGAAGGTCAGATGACGAATCCCAATTTCCTCAAGAATGGTCGGTACCAACGCGCCCATGACCGGCCGGTCTTTTGCGCCAAATGACAACCCTACCTCATTTGCATTTCTCGAGCATTGCGACGCGTTCGAGCACGCCTAATCTGGAACCATAGGAGTAGTGCTGCTAACGCGCATGTGTTTGCTCCAACCAGGAGGAGCGAACCGCGGCCGGTTGGAGGCGATCCCGACAGGGCTCTTGCTCGTGAGGCTGCGTCCGCCAAGACTGTCGAAGGTTTTGTATCCGGCGGATGGGTTTCGTATATCACACCTCGAACATGATCATTCACGTATCCACGGTTTGGACGGGGCACGTCAAACAACGCTTTGGGAACGTTCCCAAACTGCACCCGTGTCACTTCGTTCCGCTCCACGTATCGGATCTTGCCTCTTAGATTTGCTGATGTGTCGTCGCCATTATACGTAGTCACTTCTTGGTACTGAGGAAGCCATAATCCCTCCGCGCATTGCTTCAGCCGTTGGTTCCTGTACTCCTTGGCGATCTCCCCGGAATTGGAGTACTCGATTCGACGTCGGCAAACACCACCATGAACCAAATCCAGCCACATGGTATCTCGATTACCCCGTTGGATGACAACGCACGGATCGCCATCTACGAATTCCTCGGGAGACTTGATCTCGTAAGCCTTGATGTCCGCCTCGACCGAGTCGGGCAGCCCATTAGGGAACGCCTCGTTCGGGGACAGAGCAGCAAAAACCTGGGCCAAGAACTTCGTATTGAACTTCCTTTTCGAGTGAATGTTCAAGAACAGTGTGTTTGTATAGAAGCATCGTTCAATAAGATTGGGATGCATATCCGGAAGGATGGAAAGTACTCCACCGATCCGATGTACACAAACGTTGTCCTTCCAGGTGGCCCATACCCTGATTGGACGCTCCTGCGGACTCTCATAGCGCTCAACCTCATGGAAGAGATACCACCACTCTCCTTTGCGAGCGTTTATTACCTTGGTTCTCGGCATGTTGGGCCTAAACTCCGGCGGAAGAGCGTGATACTCGCGGTTGTGTGTATATTCTATCAACCACTCGGAGTGAGCCTCAAAGCGCTGTTTGAAGACCCGCATCGCATCTACTAATTCCGGAATCGTGACCTCTTCAGAGCCTGCAGCAATCGAAACAAAGCAGATCACTAGTGGCAGACCAAAGGCCACGGACCGAGCGAGAAACATCAAGGTTCGCAACAAACTCATCTCATCCTCCTTCATGAACGGGCTCATACATAAGCTGCCAGCAGCATGGAGTATTTCAGTAATTCATTCTACTGCCAATGACGGGGCCTCTCGGACGTTTGATGATCCGACCTGCGGATTGGAGGGCAGCGCAGTCTAGCCCCGTTTCTTGCCGCAAGCCGCGATCAGCACCAGCCGAGGCGGATGCTATGCCAACCCACGGCCTTGATCTTGCCCGGTGTATTGTGGTCATTCTGGATACCGTGGTAAAGGTGACTCGTGTACACGCGATCGCACTTTGCCCACGCACAGTCGGACACGTTCTCACCCTAGTGAAAATCACGATGGCGCCACCGGCCAGCCGATTCCATGCAGATTACACACCGCCCGGACGGCATGGCTGATCGCCAGATAAAAGAACCAGTCGTGCTTTAATGTTTCTTTATACTCCTGGATGCTTGGCAGCAAATACAGAATCGCTTGCTCAAGAATGTGCTCCCTGGGGCGATCCCCGTGCTGGCACATCGACATCCATTCCAGATGATGGCCGGTAACAAGAATCTTCAGGAACTCCTCATTCACGCCGGGCGGCCGCCGTCGATCGCCGCCTGCGTCACCCCACCAACGTTCTGACCAAGCGCCGTCCGGCCCAATTCGGTTCGATAACGTCCGGCCTATTTCTTGCAGGCTGTCACGAAGTGACTGACGCGTGCGATTCGCAAGTGTTCGAGACCCGTTCTGCGAGAGTTGATACAGCGTCGCCATCGCGAATGGCACGTGAGTCCCGAAGCAGGCTCCCTCACCGAGATCATAAGACACCAGCCAATTTGCCATCTCGTCAAAGTCTATCCATTGACCAAAACGATTCTGCCAGCAGTCGGTATCGAGGTAGCGCGCAAGTCCGGTCGTAGTCCATTCGCACTCGATTTCCTTGTGTACGCGCCGTGCGGAATCACTGACCACATCCCGCAACCGGAATTCCTTGTTCTTAGCCAACGTCAGCTTCTGCGTTGACGGCACACCGAGTTCCGCCATCACCTGCTCATACACGCCGGGATGGGTCGAAGCCCATTCGTTTCCCCAATCCAAGTCTTTGGTCGTCAGCACGACTACCCCGAATTCTGATGGAACAAGCAGTGGCTTTCCAAAGGGACTCACGACGTCACGGAAAACTGCATCGTCGACCAATGCACTGAAAGCTGCCGCCCCCCAGCCTAGCTCCCGGACAATCGGGTTCACGAACGGTTGACTTGTAAACGAACCTGACCTACCCCACAGACGTATGGCGTGGTAGACGTAACCAAGTGAATACTTGAGCCAGCGATAGTCGGGAATGACGCATGTCAGCAATTGCTTCAGATCTTCCTCGGACGCAACCTTCCTTTCTAAGGGAACGTGGGCGATCGGAGGGGGCATCTCGCGGACCGGCATCGCTTCTTTCAAGCTCGCTCCCTTACGCGCACCCGTGGGCCTCCTGTAACAGCCCGGCAGTGTGGAAAGCCCGACACCAAGTGCCGATGTCAATAATCTGCGCCGAGATAACATGCTTTGTGGCTAGCCGATTTTGCTTGCTACGCCTAAGCGAAGCGACGGAGGCTTATACGATTGACCAGAATAAAGGCCACGATGTTTGCAACAATCAGGATCGCGGCGGTACCCCAAACAACTTTTGACAGCAACCTAGACACTACGCCGGGGAAACGCACTGCTCGCGATCGGTCGGTTATGACGAGAGCATAGCCTGACATGTTCCTGGCAAGTGCCGTTTTTTCAAATTGCGTGAGCGATCCATTCCCAGTATCCACACCAATATAGCCTTTGTCCGAAGCGGGATCGGGGCCAGCAATGACGGCGAAGTGATCCCAATGGCCACTACCGTCCTTCTTAATACTCGCACTTTTCAGATGCAAAATCACTGGCATTGGCAGTGCTGCATCCTCCTGAGGCGAGACGTCCTTCCGGGCCTCACACTCTACCCCGAACTTCTCTGCGCACTTCACCAGCTCCTGATGATTCGCCCCGCCTTCAGGCGTCGGCACGGCTTCAAGCACATCGGCGTAAGAGCAGTCCACGCCGACTATTTGCAGAATCACAAAGATCGCATTGGGACCACACTTTGGCCCTCGCTGAAAAGGCATTTCGAATTGAAGACATTCCGGTGTCTCAAGGCCGGGGGGCACGGTATACTCGAACGTATCACCGACCTGAATATCTTGGCTTGACGCGATACCGGTCCCGGCAAGTGTAACCATGCCGATAGCAATACAGACGCTGGCGCAACCAGTACGCACGCCCGCCAACCCAGAGGATACGATGTGAAGCATTGATCCACCTTTGTGTAAGCGATCAAACTCTCCGCTGCCTTCAGCCATACATCACCAACCACCATCCACAAATCTTGGCGGCTCAAGTGCGCCAGGACCCATGGAGGCCGACCTTGGAACTCTCAAAGGAAATCGATTACCCCGGTCGCCTCGACTAACCAGAATCACGTGATTGCCAAGTGCCACAGTGGAAAACACTCGGCATGAAAACTGGGTCAAAAACGCGATCCGCAGCCTAATCAATCTATCAACACGGCTACGGCACTGAAGCAACGCCGGCTTGCAGCCGGCGTCGCATTCATCCACGAAGACCACAGGGGCGGCGATGCTTTGAACATCCGCAACCAATCAGTGGCCAAGACAGTCGTCTGTACCCATGCTTGTGTACGAACCACTGCAAGTGCATGCGAAGACCTGTGTCTTAAGGAATCCCCCAGCATCTGAAACGTTGCTTACCATTTCGATACCGTCGCTGTAGATCGCGTGCCCCCAACAGCACAGCCATCGTGTACCGTAATTGGGTTTCCAGCATGCAGCACCGCGGACGCTCATCGCTTCGTCGGCTCTCGCCAACGTACCGACCGGCGTACTCGGCAAACACAACACGAAAGCAATCACCAAATTGCCCAGGAGAAATGCGGAAACCAGTCTGACCTTGCTCATACCAACCCTCCCTATGAAAGAAGTTACCTGCGGCCGTGCGCCGCCACTATCGATGCAATGTACCACATCCCTTCCGGGAAGTCAACGCTTTCCCGCGACTGGTATTTGGGAAAACTCGAAAAACTTTGATCCGCGAGTAGAACTGCGAGGGGGGGCAAACCGCACAGTCGGAAGCGCCGCAAGATCCGGTCGCGAGTCACCCCCACCAATGGCAATTACCTCATGCCGCCTTATCCCTCGATCGGGCCAATTTCGATTTCCTTTCGTTTTGTTTGGGGGGCGAATGCCCCTGTAGTGCGGGGGATGATATGCTATGCGGATCATCGGGATCATTCTCGGTTCCTGTCGTCCGCACAGAGTGCGGCAGGCGTGCGTGGGATGCGTATTGGTCGGTGGGCCCGACCTTTGGTTGCAGTCTAGATACCATGAAAGAGTAGAGGGGTCTCCAGGAAACGCAAGCTTGGCAATGGTTCTAAACTCGAGTTTACAGAGCTCCTTCAAGGTGAATCGCCCTCACCCTAACCCTCTCCCAGTGGGAGAGGGGACCTGTTTGCAAAAGTCCCTGGCAGCTTCTGTCCAGCATCATGTATACGAAGTTATCGTGACGTTCCACCCGGCCGGGCCACGGGTCGAACGTAGTCTGTGCCGGGGAGATGACCCTTGAATTCCCCAAAACTCCATCCGTGTTCTATCCGTGTTCTATCTGTGTTTCATCCGTGGCTGAGAAAGAGGTGTCGTGTGTCGATTTGTCGTACCTACTCACGCGTGGGTCTTCCTGCCTCGACCCACCCTACAGTCGACAAGAACAGTGTTGTAGATGCAAAAAGGTTCAATCCGCCGGATCGACAAACACGCCGGAAACTACTGCGTTGAATCCGGCTGTTTTTGTCAAGTCGAGTTGTAGCGGGCCGGTTGCCCTCCAGGTGAGATAGACGCCGGCTGCGGTCTCTTCAACGGTGGCTTTCTGGCGGTCTAGCTCGATGCCCATGCCGTCGCGCAGGCTTGCTTCCATGGCCCGGCCGTCGCGGTCGAAATCCAGCAAGTAGACGGTCAACCGATACGGCTTGCTGTCCGGCGGGACAACCGACAATTGAACTTCGTTGCCGAACCAACAGGTTGCCGGCCGAGCAGCGGAAGAGTCGCCGGGCGATTGCAGCACGCGAGCGTCTTCCGTGCTGTTGATCCAGGCGTACGGATTGCCGACGGCACGCAGACGGAAACCGTTCTGATCGTCCGTTTGCAGGCGAGGAATCCAGGCCGCCTTGGCCCCGAACTTTTCGTGCCAACTCCCGCCGCGCTGGGCATCGCGAGCGGCAAACCGGGCCGTTGACGGTGCAACCTCTTCGGGCTCGATCCAACCGAGCACGAAGCGTTGTGTGCCCCAATCATCGAGCTTCTGTGCGGGTCGGGCGGGCGTCCATCGGGCAACCTTCAGCATTCGCCCGTCGGTGAGTTTGGCTACCAACTTGATCTCCCGCGGCACGTACCAGATCGCTTCGTCGCCGGAGGTCAGCGTAACTTCCGGCCGCCGGTCGGCCGGCCAATTCACCGCAAAAGCCTGTATCTCGCGGAGCGACCGGGCGATCGGCTTGCCGTCGAACGAGACTAACACGTTACCCTTTAGGCCCAAATGCGTGCCGGCCACACGAAGCAGCGTCTTTTCCACGCCGTCGAACGACGGGCGCGGCAACTCGGCGGTCGCAGCAGCTTCCGGCAACGGGAACAGCCGCTCGCGCATCGCGGCAATTCGTGCGACGTTCGACTCCGGCAAGGCGGGCTCCGTACCTTTACCCACAACGACCATCGAGGACGTGCCGTGACGGCGGACAACTACCTTGGCCGTGCCGGCTTCATGCACTACCGCGGCCCGATAGGGAGCCGAATCGGCCGAAACGACATACGCCCAACGCAACTCGTCGGCATCCGGCACGCGCAGCGTGACCGTTGTCTCCTCGACCGCATCAACACGTCGGGCAAGGAACCGCGTCCGCGAGGTCAGCGGCGCCACGTAGTGCCCGGCCCGATTGACGAACAGGTTCACATCGATCGAGCCGGCGGCTTCGATGCAATGGGGCAACAAGACTTGCTCCTTTCCATCGAGCGTAGCGAACAGCGGGGCGTAGATCTCCATCAGATCGGCCGCTTCCGGGTCGGGACCTTGTTGCGAGATGGGGAACTCGTGGGCGATCATCTGCGGCATCAGAGCGAATTGCAGCCGCTGCTTCAACTGCCCCTCGAACTGCAACAGGTCGCCGCTATATGGCTTGCGATGATGCCATGCCGCGACCGGGCGGTACGGCGACAAATAGCCCAGGCCCGGCAGATAGTCGGCCTCGTGGCAATAACCGTCCACGTCGCGGAGCATCTCGACGCGCCAAAACTGGTTCACGATCACCCGTTTCCCGGCCGCATGGGATTGTCGACAGACTTCCCCGACGCCTTGGCTGACCGGATGGACCATGTTCTCGGCCGGGCGATCACCGACCATGGTTTGCCCGTCGTCGTGACCGTAGTCGAGCATACTGGCCCAATCGAGCCGGTCGATCACGAACCCGTCGATCTCCGGTAGCCGCGTCAGGTGGCGGCGAAGCTGTTCGACCAAGAACGGAAAGAGCGAGTAGTCGCGCCCGGCGTTCATGGCCATCGAGCCTTCCCAGGTGGGGATTGCTTGCCCGGCTTCGTTCTTCATCAGTGCGTCGGCAAACTGCTCGCGAAGGATTCGCTCGGCCGTTTTCGTATCGCCGGCCGCCCCGCCGATGCCGCCGTATTCGGTCACGTTGAAGTAGGCATAGGCCCCGATACCCTGCCCGTGCATCTTGCGCACAAACGCCCGGATTTTCTCGTCGGTCATCATCTCCTCGAGTTTCCACCATCGGGCGTAAGTATACGGGGCCCACTCGGTCTCGTCCGGCAGGTATTCGCCAAGATGCGTGAACCAGAAGCTCATCCAGATCGAGCGGATGTTCTGCCGAGCCATCTCCTCGAAGTCGGGATGGTCTTGAATGTGATGATACCAGAACGGCCCCTCGAACTGGCCGCGAGGCAGTTTCGGCTTGAAGAAACGGGGAAACTCGTCGCTATAAGCCTTCAGCACGGCCCGATAGTCGGCCTTGTGGGCGTAGAACCGCAACCTAAGCGGCGACGGCTTCCCGCCCCCGGCCGCCCGATGCGACAGCCGCAGCCGCAATGTTTTCGCCTCGGTCCATTCGAACTGTAGATGCGGGATGTTCTGGTCCGGCGGCAGGGCGATGGTCAGCGCCCGATCGGTCTTCGGATCGAACACCGACGCCAAGGGCAACACGTAATGTTGTGAAGTCCATCCAAAATGTCCGTAAGTCGCCGGCCGATAGGTCGGATAAGCGGCCAACGCCATCGTGCCCCGTTCGCCCGGCGTGAAGATCTGCTGAGCGTCGGTTAGCATGGGCAGTTCGATGATGACTTCATGCCCGACGCGTGTTTTTGTGCCGGCCAAGTCAAGTTCCCAGGTCAGGCCATGTTCGTCGTCCGCCCAACGTTCTGTTGCCTGAAGATCAATCTTGGCTAGTCCATGCTCGGTCGACTTATCGGTGGCCGCTGCCGCCTGAAACCGGTCGGTCGCATCGGTCACCTCGTCGCGGATCTCCACTTCGATCGGACCGTGTAGCCAATGTTCAAGCACGGGCAACGCCGGCTGCGAGGCCGTAAGCACGGGCGTCCAAGACAAGGCAATGATCAGGGTCAACAGAACAATACGCATGGTGAATCCTCCTGGTTGTTCGATTCTCAACGGTTCACGGTCTTTCGGGCTTTGAACTTCACCACATAGGCTCGGGCCGGGTCGCAGTGGCGGGGATTGGGGATCAGTAGGAAGTCGTCGGCGATGACCGGTTCGAGATCTGCGCCCTCTGTCAGTTCGATGTCGGTCAGCCGATCGTCGAAGAAGTGGATGATCGGTCGCCAGCCGCGTTGCGAGCCGTTGGTGTTGATCGGCTTAAACGTGTTGGCCCCTCGGTTCGGCCTGATTGTGAAAGTATACACTCCACCGAGCTCGGCGAGCGTCTGATCCCAGGCCTTCGGAGCATCGGCCATGGTGGCCGACCATTTCGGATCGCCGTACAACGCGACCGTATCGCGATCGTGGAGCAATCCGGCCCCGTCCATAGCTGTCAAGCCGGCCGCCTTCGCTTTCTGGCCGACCGTAGCCGGGCGAACCATGGCGCCCGGTCGGACTTCGGCCGTGGCCAACTCGGGGAAGCCGCCCAGCAGCCGATGCATCAGGGCGTGATGGTTCGCGCGGAAGGCCTCGGCCAGCGTATAGCGGCCGGGCTGCTCCACGAAATAGTCGAGGCAACCCCAGCCCATATAGCCGAACCACGTGGGCACCGTGTAGCCGATCATCTGATGCACGCCGACGTCGTTCATCCAGGCCAAGGCCATCGCGTCCGGGCCGTCGATATGCCCCATCAGGCAGTTGCCGATCGGCAAGTAGACCTTCGGATTGGGCGAGTCGATCTCGATCGTTCGCCCGGCCGTGTCCAGCCCGACCATCTGCCCGGCCTTCGAGGTGAACCGACCGTTGCGGTAGCCGAACCCGATCATCCAATCCCGCTCGGTCGCATGGCCGGACGTAACGAACAGATCCGCCCGATAGTCGTTCAGCGCAGCGACCAGCGCGGCCGTCGTGTCGTCGGGCCCTTTGCTTTCGATCGCCTTGCCCCCGGGCTGCTTCCGCACCATTTTGTTCTTGACCAGTTCATCGTACGCCACGCCCTGTTGGCACATTTCCCAAGCAATGTCGGTACCCGAGGCAACCTTCCGCACGACCAGCGGCCGCGCGTGCTTTGCAATCCGCAGCGCCCCGGCCTGGTCATAGCCGGTCAGGATCCCCCAAAACGTGTCGCTGTACGGATCGTCGTCATAGTTGCGAGTCAGCGAATGAACGTCCGCCACAAACTGCCGCGTCACCTCGGTCGGCCGTGCAACAAAGCACGTGTAACGCGGTTTTAACTCGGTCAGTTCCGCAAGCGAGTCGGTCACGGTCTGGTCATAACGGACCACCTTGGCGTTATGTTTCTTCACCAACTCATCAACGACGTCCGGCCAGCCGTTCGATTCCGAGACCACGACCACGTAGTCGACAGCGAGTGCCGTGTTTGAGCAGAAAGCAACGGCCAAAGCAAGCCAAAGAGTACGCATCGCGGGCCTCGTGGGGGTGAGAGTTCAAGTTGATCGAATCGAGAATGCATCCATTCTCCCGCAAAGCGCGGCAGCTTGCAACCGCTTCCGCCGTCACCACCGGGCTTGTCCCGGTGGAGCGATGATTGACCACTAAACTGCAAGCCCGAATAACACCGCCCGCCAATCTGGGCCATAGCCGCAACGCGGCGGCAGTCAATAGCCCAGGGCGTTAGCCCTGGGGATTCTCGCCGAACGAAAGGCCCAGCCCCAACGGGGCGACAGAGGCTCGGGCCAAGTTCTGTCGCCCCGTTGGGGCTGGATGCTGTAGGGTCGTCTCGGGTCCCAGGGCTTACGCCCTGGGCTATTGACTGCCGTCCCTTCGGGACTAACGATCGGGCACGGTCCGGCGGTTAACGGTAATCCGACTGCTCCGCGCCGGGCATGGGGTCGCTGCCGTTGCGGGTGATGAGGAACATGTACAACGCGGCGTCGATCTCGTTGCTGATCACGTGGACGCTCCCGTCGGCGAACGCATGGTTCGTTACGCCCGCGTGGTGACTGCCGGGGCCACCTGAGGCTTTGAAAAATTGCGGGCCGAAAACTACCTTCTACGATACAAAAGAAAACCAAGAGCACCCGTTAGCAAGAGGATGATGGTAGAGGGTTCGGGAACCAAAGCGACTCGGAACCCTACGACCATGTACTCGCTCGTCGGGTAGTTGCTGTTGCCGAAGGAGGCGGGCAGGATGATGGAGTGGTTGAGCCAATTGCCCCCACGCA
>CAYYOX010000175.1:0-4533 GCA_964473065.1 uncultured Planctomycetaceae bacterium
ATCGCAGCCCTGCCATATGAACTGCAACGTCATCGGCGCGCCGAGGAAGCCCTTGAAGTGGATGTTGTCCCAGGCCGTCTTCCAATCGCCCATGCTCTCGATGTATTCGATCGAAACGAGCGTCTGCGGCTGGTAGCCGAGGATCTCACCCAGCAGCCGGTCCTTGCTTTGCACCTTGGCCCGTTTGTTGGCCGGATCGTCCAGGACCTTTCCGTCAAGGTTCCCGAAAATGTTGTGCCCCACCCAACTCATCACCTGAAGGTTGCGCTGGGCGAACATGGGGGCCAGGACGCTCTTCATCAGCGTTTCGCCCGTCTTGCCGTCGTAGCCCATGTGTCGCGTGCGGCGAAGCCGGGCCAACTGGTCGATCGCCGGGGGCGAGGAACCCAACGAGGGCGTGAAGTTGACATACGAGAAACCCAAGTCGAGCGCAGCAATCGCATAGAGCGAACTGGCCGGTAAGGGACACGGCTCGACCAGCAACCGCTCGAGTTGATCCCAATCTTCCGGCAGCGTAGCCGCATCGACCGGCGGTTCGGTCGACGCCACGTTGACGACCACCACATGCTGCAACCTTTCGGCCTCCGCGAAATTGGCCAGGTCTTGCTTCAATCGGGCGACCGCCTCGGCGGGCGTTTCTTCACGCGGCACGCCACGGGCAGCCAGCGCGGCAATGGTCGGGCCGACATTGTATATGGTGCCGGGGCGGATCCGCTGTTCGATCTGCTGGAGTTCCGACTTGCCTTGGGCCGGCAACTGCGGATCGATCGCTCGGTTCTCGGCGACCAGTCGGGCGATCTCGTCGACCAGCGAGAGTTGGCGAATCTCGTGTCCGCCGACCACGAAATCGGTCCACTGGGCGAGTTCAAGGCGTTCAAATTGCCCCAATTCGCTAACTAGTCCGGCCCCGTCGGCCAAACCGCTCTTCAAAGCGATTAGCCCCATAATTGTGGTGGTAGCGACACCACCCTTGGCGCCAATCAGCCAGAGTCCGATACGCGATTTGCCCATGGAGGAAAGATTCTCAGAAAGTCGGGTAGGGGTTACTTGGAAGATGATTGCGGAATCACTATGATTGTCCACTGAATTGTGCTGCGAGTCAACCGGTCATAGTCTAAGGGAGTTATTTGATGCCACCGACCATTTCACGAATTATCCAAGCCATGGAGCCCTCGGCCACGATCGCCATGGCGACCAAGGCTAAAGAAGTGAAGGCCTCGGGCAAGACGGTTTACGATCTGAGCCTCGGCGAACCCGATTTCGACACGCCGCAGCACATCTGCCAGGCGGCCCTGGAAGCGATGGAGGCGGGGCATACCCATTACACGGCCGCCAGCGGCATTATCGAGTTGAAACAGGCCATTGCCGAGCAATATCAGCGGGTCCATGGCCTGGAGTACGCCCCCACACAGGTGGTCGTTTCCAACGGGGCCAAGCATTCGCTGCATAACGCGTTCACCGTGCTCTTGGATCCGGGCGATGAAGTCATCCTCCCGGCCCCCTATTGGGTCAGTTATGCCGAACTGATCAAGCTAGCCGGCGGGACGCCCGTGATCGTGCAGACCCGGCAAGAGGACGATTTCAAACTGACGGCGGAGCAGTTTCGGGCTGCCGTCACGCCCAAGACCAAGATGTTGCTGTTGTGCAACCCGTCGAATCCGACCGGCAGCATGTACTCGCCCGACGAACTGGGGACGCTAGCCGACATCGTAATCGAAAACGATCTGCTGGTCGTGGCCGACGAGATCTACGAGCAGTTGGTCTATCCGGGGCATACGTTTGCCAGTTTCACCACCGTGCGGCCGGGACTGCAGGATCGAACCGTGCTGGTCAACGGCGTGAGCAAGACCTACGCGATGACCGGCTGGCGGATCGGCTGGACCCTTTCGCCGCCCAACGTGGCCAAGGCCATGGGCGGGTTGCAGAGCCAACAGACGTCGAACCCCTGCAGCATCAGCCAGTATGCCGCCATCGCCGCCTTGAACGGTCCTCAGGAATGTGTCGGCATGATGCTGGGGGAGTTCACCAAGCGACGCGAGTTCGTTACCGATCGGGTCGCGAAGATCCCTGGCATAAGCTGCGCGGAAATGGGCGGCGCGTTTTACGCGTTCATGAAGATCAGCGATCACTTGGGCCGCAAGTATGGCGGCGTGCAAGTCGACAACTCGACGCAGTGGTGCCTGGAGCTGTTAGCCCAGAAGAACGTAGCCACCGTGATGGGCTCGGCGTTCGGCAGCGAAGGCTACGCCCGCGCGTCCTTCGCCACCAGCATGGAAAACCTCACCGCCGCCTTCGACCGGATCGAAGCCTTCGTAACCGGGTAAGCGGGCCGTTGGCCGACACTTGCGGCTTTGCTCAGCGCAAAAGAACGGCCCGACTTCCCTGCCGGGCCGAGAACTCACACATAAATCGGCCCAATCCATTAAGCCGAAGGTCGCCTATAGTGCTGATAGGCCAGAAGGACTTCGTAGAGATCCATCGAGATGGTCATCTCGTCGTCCTCGAAATCGCCCAGCCAGGTGCGGTGCGAAGCAACGGCGTCGGCCAGCAGGGGCAGAACCTCGCTCATTGGCACCGTGACCGAATCCCGGGCCGGTTCCTCGACGGGGCCGGCCAATGTGTCAGCCGGCTCGTGATAAACTCTCAAATGACTCGCGTTCATGGCACAACCTCCTGATTGAGTGCGCCCACCCTACTGCGTCATTGCCTATCGGCAGTAAGCACCTTGCGGGTTTGATCTATTTGGCGGAAAATCCGGTTTTTTCCTGCCGGCCGTGCTGGCGCGATGATAGAGGTCCGAATCGCCGGTTATTTGGACAATGGCGGGAGGCGTGGTAAAATAGGCAAGCTTACCCCCTCTCTGGATAACGCGTCTCGGGGGGAGCATTGACAGCCCTTCGCCCATGCGCTAAATTCAAGGTTGAAGCGATTCCCGCGACCTAGGAGCGCGTCGGCTGAGGTCGGCGCCTGTCAACCCTTTATGGCCACTACGGTAACGATTGATCTAAGACATGTGGCTCGCGGCTTGGGTACCCCACTACCCCAGGTCCAGGCGGTCGTCGAGCTATTGGATGACGGGAATACGGTCCCCTTTATCACCCGATACCGAAAGGATCAGACCGGCGGGCTCGACGAGGAGCAGATCCGCCAGATCCAGGACCGGTTGGCCAAAATGCGCCAACTGGCCGACCGGAAGCAGACCATTCTCCGCTCCATCGAGTCGCAAGGGAAGCTGACCGAAGCCCTCTCGAAGAAGATCTTTTCGGCCACCACGACCAAGCGGCTGGAAGACCTCTACCTGCCGTTTCGGCCCAAGAAGCTGACCCTCGCCACTCAGGCTCGAGAAAGGGGCCTCGAAGGTCTTGCCCGGGAGATTCTCGAAGCCGATCCCGCCTGTGCCGACCTGGACGCCCGGGCGACCGACTTTGCCAACCCCGACCGACAAGTTCCCAGCGCGGCCAACGCGCTGCTCGGCGCCGGGCACATCCTGGCCGAGCAGTTCAGCGAACGGGCCGACCTGCGCCAAAAGCTTCGCGAGATTCTGCAACGCACGGGCAAGTTCGTTTCGACCCAGATCGGCGGCCCGCCGAAGCCGCCGGAGGAAAAGCCGCCGGAGGAAAAGTCTGCGGAGGAAGCGCCTGCGGACGTTGCAAAGCCGCAAGCGGCAGAGAAGGTAGTTGAAGAAAAGGCGGCGGAAGAAGTAGTTGAAGCGGCGCCGGCGGAGAAGGTTGAGGAAAAACCCGCGGAAGTAGTTGAGGAAAAACCGGCGGCGCCGCAAGCCGAAGTGGTGGAATCGCCGGCAGAACCCGCTGCTGAAACGCCCGCTGCTGAAACGCCCGCTGCTGAAACGCCCGCTGCTGAAACGCCTGCCCAGAAGGTTGAAACGACTGAAAAAGCGGCGGTGGAACCGGTTGAGGCGACGCCCGACTCGACCGAAACGCCTGCAAAGCCGCAAGCGGCAGTGAAACAAGCGCCGGTGAAACAACCAGCGGCACCCAAACTTAGCAAGAAGGAACTGAAGAAGAAAAAAGCCGACGAACGGCGCACCAAGGCCTTCCACGATTACTTCGACTATAGCGAGGAACTCAAGAAGATCCCGCCCCATCGCGTGCTGGCCATCAACCGCGGCGAGAAGGCCAAGGTGCTGCGGGTGAAGATCGAGTCGGACTTAGAAGCCATGCACCTCGCGATCGACGAGTTGCTGGTTCCGGCCGATCATGCCCATGCCGACTACTTGCGCGGTTGTGCTCGGGATGCCTTGACGCGGCTGGTCCTGCCGAGCCTGGAACGGGAAATCCGCCGCGAGTTGACCGATCGAGCCGAGACGCATGCGGTCGGCGTGTTCGCCAAGAATCTCCGCAATCTGCTGCTGCAACCGCCGGTGCGCAACCATCGCGTGTTGGCCGTCGACCCGGGCTTCAAGAGCGGCTGCAAGCTGGTGGCGTTGGACCAGTTCGGCAATGTTTTGGAACATGGCGTGAGTTATCTGATCGGGCGCGAGGAACGTCGCAAGAAGGCTCGCCAGAAGGTGAT
>CAYYOX010000175.1:4543-6064 GCA_964473065.1 uncultured Planctomycetaceae bacterium
TCGACCGTTTCCAACTCACGGTGGCGGTCATCGGCAACGGGACCGCCTGCCGCGAGACCGAGGATTTCTTCGCCGCGCTGATTACCGAAGAGTTGGCCGAGAAAGACGTGGCCTATGTGATCGTCAACGAGGCGGGGGCCAGCGTCTATTCGACCAGTCGGCTGGGGCGAGAGGAATTTCCCAATTACGACGCCACCTTGCGCGGCGCGATCTCGATCGGACGCCGGTTGCAGGATCCGCTGAGCGAACTGGTCAAGATCGACGCGGCCAATATCGGCGTGGGGCTCTACCAACACGACGTCAAGGGCAAGCACCTTCGGGCCTCGCTGGACGAGGTGGTCGAGTCGTGCGTGAACTACGTCGGCGTGGACGTCAACACGGCCAGTTCGGCGCTGTTGCGATACGTCTCGGGAATGAACCAATTGACCGCCCGGCGGCTTTGCGAACACCGGAAAGAACACGGCCCGTTCCGCAATCGGGAACAACTCCGCGACGTGCCGGGATTGGGCGAGGCCACGTTTGTGCAGGCGGCCGGGTTCTTGAAGATCGCCGGCGGCGACAATCCGTTGGATACCACTTGGATCCATCCGGAAAGCTACGAGGCGGCCGGCAGCGTGCTCAATCGCCTCAACCACACGCCGGCCGATCTGGCAGACAAAGACAAAGTGGCCGCACTGGCCAAGCAGGTGGCCGAGCTGAACTTGGACGAATTGACCAAGGAACTGGGCGCCGGCACGCTCACGCTAAAGGACATCTTGGCCCAACTGGGCCGCCCCGGCCGCGATCCCCGCGAGGACCTACCCACGCCGATCTTCAAGAAGGGCGTGTTGAAGCTGGAGGACCTTAGCCAGGGCATGGAATTGACCGGCACCGTGTTGAACGTGGTCGACTTCGGAGCGTTCGTCGACATCGGCATGCACGACAGCGGCCTGGTCCACGTCAGCCGGCTGGCCGACAAATTCGTCCGCGACCCGCACGACGTGATAGCCGTCGGCGACATCGTCAAGATTTGGGTGATGGAGGTCGACAAAGAGCGACGCCGCGTCTCGTTGACGATGATCAAGCCGGGCACCGAGCGTCCGCCGCGTCCGCGTCGCGGCGAGAAAAAAGCTGGCGAGAAAGGCGATAAGCCCCAAACGTCCGAGAAACCCAAGGAAGGCGTCCGACGCGGAGGCAGACCGCAACGCAAGGACTCCCGACGCGGCGGTGATCGGCCGCGCGGTAAAGGCCGTGGGGAAGGAAGATACAAGCAGCCGGAAAAACCCGCGTATCGCCCCAAGCCGCCTCCCAAGCCGGTGGTCCCCATCAGCGAGGAGATGAAGACCGGCAAGGAACCGATGCGAACCTTCGGCGACTTGGCCCAGTTCTTCACACCAGCAGAAGACGACGGGAAAAAAGACGAGGGCAAGAAGGACTCGCGTAAGAAGGGCAAGAAAGCCAAGCAGGCCCCGAAGCAAGAACCGGCACAAGAGCCCGCCCAGGCTATCGAAACTACGGAACAACCGACTGAAAACCCCGTCC
>CAYYOX010000175.1:6164-6608 GCA_964473065.1 uncultured Planctomycetaceae bacterium
AACCGACTGAAAGCCCCGTCCAACCGACTGAAAGCCCCGTCCAACCGACTGAAAGCCCCGTCCAACCGACTGAAAGTACGGAACAACCCAAGCCGGTCGACGCCGTCGCCCAAGTCGACACGGTCGCCGAGACCGACAGTTCCGCCCGGGAGGTCGTCGAAGCTCCGCCCGCGGCCGAGAGTTCCGACTCGACGCCGCCGGAGAAGCCGGAAGACGACCCCAAACCGGAAGACGAGCCCAAGCCCGAAGGTGAATCTTCGTAAGGCAACCGAAACACTCTTTTGCCGCACGACCGACAGCCATGGATTTCCAACAACGACTTGAAAAAGCGATCGAACGGGGCCATCGCGCCGGTGACGCGAAGGCCCGAGCCGAGGCCGAAAAGGCCATGTCCGAGAAGGATCTCTTGCGGCTGCACGCGCAGTATCGGATCGAGCTTTCCGA
>CAYYOX010000175.1:6708-11301 GCA_964473065.1 uncultured Planctomycetaceae bacterium
TTCAACCGCAACCACTTCCAGCGGCTCACCGAAGTCGACCCAACCTCCTTCGACGAAATGCTCGACCTCTGGGTCCTAGAATACGCCGAGCTCTACGCAGCAAAGCGTTGACGGAAGCGGGAGTTATTCTATAATGGATCAGGAATGATCGGGATACGATGTGTTTGAAGTGGGGGAAGGTTGCTCCGTTTTCCCGTCGATGACATGAGTTGGGGACGTGAGTTGGGAGAAAACCGCCATGAAAACAGTCGACCGCGGCGTGCTGGAGGAAGTGGTCCGGCGGCTCGTTGCCGAATTTCAGCCCGAGAAAATCATTCTCTTCGGCTCGTGGGCTTGGGGGCAGCCCGACGAGCAGAGTGATGTGGATCTGCTGGTGATTGTTACCCGGAGCGATCAGGTGCCGACGGAACGGGCGCGTCGAGCGTATCACTGCCTCGGAGACATTAGCGTGCCCACGGATATCCTCGTGAAGACACATGCCGAGGCCGAACGATTTCGGCACGTCGCGGCCTCTCTGGAGCATAAGGTTTTCGAGGAAGGCGAAGTGCTCTATGGATGAGCCCAAGAAGGATCTGATTCGTGCTTGGCTGCTCAAAGCCCAACGCGATTTGGCGTCTGCCCGCAGCCGTTTCCCCACACTACCCACTATCCACTGACCACTACCCACTGCTCCTTCCTTGTTCCACTGGGAAAACGGAATCAAGCTGACCCGGGCCGACTTGGCCGTCGACTTCCGACGACGTCAGCCGCGGGGGTTCATCTCGCACGCGCACGCCGATCACATGGCCCGGCACGAGTATGCGCTGTGCACACCCGAGACGTCGGCCTTGTATCAGTTTCGCTTGGGGGCTCGGCGAACACGGGAAATGCCTTATCGCGAACCGATTGAGTTCGGCGGATTGCGACTAACCACCTACCCGGCCGGACACTGCCTCGGCTCGGCCATGCTGCTGGCCGAGGACGGGCAACAATCGCTGCTCTACACGGGCGATTTCAAACTGGGCCCCTCGGCCACGGCCGAAGAGGCCGAGCTACCTCGCGCCGATCTGTTGATCATCGAAAGCACGTTCGGCACGCCCGAATATCGACTGCCGCCGCGTGAGGAAGTGCTCGAAGAATTCTTCACCCTGGTCCGCCGCACGCTTTGCGACGGCAAGGTGCCGGTCGTTCTGGCTTATGCGTTGGGTAAGGGCCAGGAAGTCACCCGTCTGCTGACCGACCAAGGAATCCCCGTCCTGCAACATCGAGACATTTATCGGATCAGTCAGGTTTACGAATCATTGGGGACGAAGCTTGGCACGTACGAGCTTTTCGAGGGTCGTGCTCGGGACGGTTGGGCCGTGATCGTGCCGCCCAGGGCGCCGATCGAGTTGCTTCCGCACGAAGTCCGCATTGCCGTGACCGGTTGGGCCGTTAATCAGAGCACGAAGTATCGGATGAAGGTCGACCATGCGGTTGCCCTATCGGACCATGCCGATTACGATGACCTACTAACGGCGATCGACCGGGTCGCCCCACAGAAAGTCTACTGCACCCACGGCCCGGAGACCTTTGTCGACCGAGTGTGCGAAGCAGGCTACGAAGCCCATCCGCTGGGTCAATCAACCCAGGGCCGCCTGTTTTAGAAAAAGTCGTAGTCGTAGGGTGGGTCGAGCAGCGAAGACCCACGCGTACAAAAGCGCAAAGCCGAAAGCGGAGATCCGAGGAATGTCTGAAAAACGGAAAACTTATCGCAGCGATGCTTGGTTCGATACGCCCGAGTTGTATGGTTGGACCCGTCGTGCGGCACTGAAGGGCCAAGGGTTCGGCGAAGAGACGTACCAACGCCGCCCGATCATCGGCATCTGCAACACCTTTAGCGAACTGACCCATTGCAACATGCACTTGCGCGACTTGGCCGAGGCGGTCAAGCGGGGCGTATGGCAAAGCGGGGGCTTTCCGTTGGAGTTTCCCGTGATGTCGCTCGGCGAGTTCAACATGCGTCCCACGACGATGCTCTTTCGCAACCTGATGAGCATGGATGTCGAGGAGTCGATCCGGGCCAATCCGCTCGATGGGGTCGTGCTGCTGGGTGGATGCGACAAGACCACCGCCGCACTGCTGCTAGGAGCGGCCAGCGCCGATGTGCCCGCCATCCTCTTGACCGGCGGGCCGCAAGTGAACGTCCACTGGCGCGGCGAGCAACTCGGCTCCTGCACCGATTGCCGTCGCTACCATACCGAGTTCCGTGCCGGGCGGATCGGCGAAGACGATTGGATCGATCTGCAGGGCCGCATGGTCCCCAGCGCCGGTCATTGCATGACGATGGGCACCGCCTCGACGTTGGCCGTGCTGGCCGAAGCGATGGGCATCGCCTTGCCGGGTACGGCGGCCATTCCGGCCCCCGACGCACGACGGCGGCGGCTGGCCGAAACGGCTGGGCGGCGTATCGTGCGATTGGCCGACGACGACATCCGGCCGTCCCAAATCCTCACCGAGCACGCGCTGGAAAACGCGATCAGAGCACTACATGCGATCGCCGGTTCGACCAACGCGATCGTGCATCTGATTGCCTTGGCCGGCCGCTTGGGAATCGACCTGCCTTTGGACCGTTTCGACGCACTCTCGCGTTCGACGCCGTTGCTGGTAAACCTCAAGCCGTCAGGCGAGTTCCTGATGGAGGACTTTTGCTACGCCGGCGGAGCGTCGGCCCTGTTGAAAGAGCTTTCGCCCCTGCTGCACTTGGACACGATGACGGTCACCAGCCGAACGCTCGAAGAGAACCTCGGGCACGCCCGACTCGAAAACCCCGAAGTGATTCACCCGTTGAACGATCCTATTCGTTCGGACGGCGGCTTGACCGTGTTGCAGGGTTCGTTGGCGCCGCGGGGTGCGATCATCAAGCATAGCGCCGCGTCGGGCGAGCTGCTGAAGCATCGCGGCCGGGCCGTGGTGTTCGAGGATCACGACGACTTGCTGCGGCGGATCGACGACCCCGAGTTGGACGTCGAGCCGGACGACGTGCTGGTGATGCGCAACAGCGGACCGGTCGGAGCGCCCGGTATGCCGGAATGGGGCCTTCTGCCGATTCCCGAGAAGCTCTTGAAGCAAGGCGTCCGCGACATGGTGCGAATCTCCGACGCTCGGATCAGCGGCACGGCGTTCGGCACGATCGTGGTCCACATCACGCCCGAGTCGGCCGTCGGCGGTCCGTTGGCGGCCGTTCGTAGCGGCGATATGATCGAGTTGGACTCCGCCGACGGTCGGCTGGATCTGCTGGTCGAGCCGGCGGAGGTCCAACGCCGACTGGCCGAGCATTGTCCCCCCGAGCGGCCGCAGCGCGGTTATCGGCGTCTGTTCCAGGAGCACGTGCTTCAAGCGGACGAAGGCTGCGATTTCGATTTCCTACGTGGCATATAGCCGGTTTTCCCGAGTTTTGACAAAGCTGCCGCCACCCTGTATATTGGGTCGATCCGCGGACCCGCATGTGGCCGCTGCTCGAAACCAGATTTCCCCGGAGGTTCCACCATGAAACGTCGTGAAATGTTGAAAAGTACTTCGGCCGCCCTGCTGGGGTTATCCGCCTTTCCCCTGCGTTGGGCGGCTGGCCAGGAAGAGAAGAAACTGAAGTTCCTCTATTTCACTCGGAGCGTCGGTTTTGAACACTCGGTCGTCAAGCCGGGCGCCGATGGGTTGAGCCATTCGGACAAGATCCTGATCGAGCTGGGCAAGCAGGCCGGCTTCGAGGTCGAGTGCAGCAAGGACGGTCGGCTGTTCGACGGCGATTTGGATCAGTATGATGCACTGATCTTCTACACCTGCGCCGACCTCTCGCAGCCGAGTGTGCAGAACACGCCGCCCATGTCGGCCGACGGCAAGCGGCGTCTGGTCGAGGCGGTGGCCGCCGGCAAGCCGTTCATCGGTCTGCATTCGTCCTGCTACTGGGGCGCGGAGGCTGCGGCGGATGATCCTTACCTGGCCATGGTGGGCGGCGAGTTCATCTCGCACGGCGCCCAACAGGAGGCTGCCATGCGGGTCGTCTCGCCAGAGTTCCCCGGCGCCGGAGGTCTGAACGAGTCGTTCCGCTTGCTCGACGAGTGGTATGCGATGAAGGATTTCGCCAAAGACATGCAGGTGATCCTGGTGCAAGAGACCGAAGGAATGCAAGGCGGAATGTATCAGCGCCCGCCGTTCCCGGCCACCTGGGCTCGAATGCACGGCAAAGGCCGAGTCTTCTTCACTTCCATGGGTCACCGCGAAGATGTCTGGACCAACAAGATCTACCAGCAGATCCTGCTCGGCGGCATCAACTGGGCCTTGGGGCGCGCCGATACTGAACTCAAACCGAATATCCAAGAGGTCACGCCCAAGGCCGAGCAATTGACGAACTGACGCAACCATCCCGACACAGGAGACAATCCCCATGACCCAACCACTGAAGACCCTCACCGTAATGGTAATTTGCCTGCTTGGCTGCTCGGCCGCTCTTGGTGACGACTGGCCGCAATGGCTGGGGCCCAATCGTGACGGAGTGTGGCGCGAGAAGGGTGTTGTGAAGTCCTTTCCCGAAGACGGTTTTACCGTAGCATGGCGGGGTCCCGTTGCCGGCGGCTG
>CAYYOX010000176.1:0-4885 GCA_964473065.1 uncultured Planctomycetaceae bacterium
TAAGGTGAGCGGCAAGGCGCTAGCCGCCGGTTTTGCCGGGGCAACGTTCACCCGGCAGCACCGGTGGCATGCGCCACTGCGCTCATTATTCCGGTCGGTGGCTAAACGGTCGGGTGGGTCGTCAGTTGGCGGGAATTACTGTTTCCGCGCAGTCTCCAATTGCTTGGCGGTGGCCAAGTCTTTCGCGGCCTTGACCTTGTCGCCCATTTTTTGATACGCAATGGCTCGGCTCTGGTAGGCCCGCGCGTTGTTCGGATCGACGCGCACGGTGTTCGTAAGATCCTCTAGGGCCTGTTCGAGATTGCCGGCCGCCAAGTAGACCAGGCCTCGGTTATAGTAGGCTTGCCCATAATCGGGATCGATCCGGGTGGCCTCGTTGAAGTCAGCCAGCGCGGCGGGCAGTTGGCCTTTTCGCGTGTAGACCACGCCTCGATGACCAAAGGCGTTGGGGTCGTCCGGGACGAGTTCGGTCACCTTAGTGTAGTCCTCGATGGCTCGATCCAGGTGCCCGTCCGATCCGTAGATCAGCCCACGGCGATAATAGGCTTTGCTGCACTGAGGATCCAACTCGATCGCATGGGCGAAATCTTCGACGGCGGCTTCCCGGTGCCCCTGGGCGGAACGGACCGCTCCGCGACCGACGTAAGCGTCGATGCACTTTGGCACCAGACGAATGGCTTCGTCGTAGTCGGTGATGGCTTTGTCCGGTTGGCGTCTTTTGGTATAGGCCGCAGCCCGAGCGCAATAGAACCTGGTATTCTTGGGGCTCAGCCGAATGGCTTCGGTGTAGTCCTTAATGGCGTCGTCGAGCTGTCCCATTTTCAGGAAAATGATAGCCCGGTTCGAGAAGGCTTTGGCATCCTTCGGCTTGATGCGGGTGACTTTGCTGTACTCGTCGATGGCCGTTTCGAAATCGCCTTTCTTTTCGAAGGCATTTCCTCGATTTCCGTGCGCCTTGGCATGTTGGGGATCCAGTTCCAGGGCCTGATCGTAATCGGCGATTGCCGCGTCCAGATCGTTCTTTACGGCATGCACCAATCCGCGCGCGACATGGGCGTCGGCGTCTTTCGGATCGTTGTCGATGGTGGCATTGTAGTCCGCCATGGCCTGATCGAGTTCTCTTCGACGAAAGAAGACATGGCCACGGTTAAAATAGGCTTTGGAGTACTCGGGGTCGATCCCGATGGCTTCGCCATAGTCGGCGATGGCTTGATCGAGGTCACCCATTTTCCCGTGGGCTACGCCGCGATTGAAGTAGGCCACCGGTTCATTGGGGCTGAACCGCAATACTTCGTTGTAGTTTTCGATGGCTACGTCGTGTTGGCCTTTGGCCTCGTAGACGTTCCCTCGGCTGTAATAAGCCTCGATGTATTTCGGGTTCAACCGGATCGCTTCGTCGAACGAGGCGATGGCGGCGGCATGGTCGTTCTTCTCCTGTTGAGCGACACCCCGGTAAAAAACATCTGTTTCGTCGAACATAACTTGCGTTCCCTTTTTCTACTTCTATGGAATGCTCGCACAAACGTCTTGCATTACATTTCGATACGTGTTTCTTCGGCGCCGAGGTTCGGCGACTCGATGGGTTCCATTTCGGTTCCGTCGTGAAATATCCCGCAATTACGACCGCTCTTCTTGGCTAACTTAAGCGACTTTTCCAGATGCTCGAAGAGGACCTCGACCGAATCGTCGGGTGAGATTTCCGTCAGTCCCAGGGACATCGTGATGGCAATCTCTTGTCCCTCGGAAACGAACACGATCTTCTCGATCGACTGGCGAATCAACTCGGCCTGCTTCGTGGCCGCGCGAGGCCCGATGTCCATCATAATAACCAGCAATTGCTGGCCGGCGTATCGGGCTACCAAGTCGACATCGCTGCACTTCTCCACGAAAAACTGGGCCACATGGTGCAAGACCCGGTCTCCTGTGAGCGACCCGTACTCCTCGTTGACGTGCTCGAATGCGTCCATGTCGAACAGTGCGGCACTCATCTGGCGTGACTTGTGGCGGCCCTGTTGCCACCAACTCCACAGCGTCGCCTCGATTCCGATTCGGTTGTTCAATCGAGTCAGTGCGTCGTCAAACAGTTTCTGCTCGAGCTTGTCCAGCCGGTTCTCGTATCGGGCGATCGCCAAGAACGCCACCTCCTGTTGATCCCGCAACTTGTGCCGTGCGTACCGCAAGTTGCCGATCTCCGAAATCAGCCTTGCGTTGGCGCCTTCCAGGTCGGACTCGAAGTCCATGGTATTGAGGTTGTTCAACGTGGTCTCGACCTGAGCCGATTGTTCCAGGTTGGCCATCTCGATCTCTTCACCCAACGCGGCAAGCTCACCCAGATCGCTGATCCGCTCGACGAACTTCTCGGATGCTTCGCTCTGCTCCACCAAATAGGTCTCGCAGTCTTCCTTCAACTCGGCCAGGCAGCGCTGGATAGTCTGCTCGTCGGTCCGGCCGCGACAATCTCGCAACCGCGTATCGATCTTGGTCGCCCGAGCCCCGCTCTTCATCATGGCGATGTTCAGCTTCAACAGCGATGTCTCGACGTACTTCTCGCCGAGATTCCAGTCCTGAGTTTTTTCTGGTTCGTCCGACGCTGGCGAGCCGTCGTCCTCGTCGTCGAAGATCGCGTCGTAGGCTTCCGTCTCTAGTTCGTCGTCGTCGCCTAGCGCTTCGTCATCGAGCATTTGGGCCAAGTCACCCGCATCGAACTCGGTCGTCGCCTTGGCACCGTGGTCAGATACTTGGCCTTGGGAGAGCACGTCCCACGCTTCCCACAAGCCGGGCGGGCCGTAGCCCAGTTGCACGGCCAGCGCATAGCCCAAGCAAACGTTCAACACGCCGATGATCAGCGTCAGCCAAACCACGTCGGACCTCATGATTTTCCCTTTGCGCATAATTAGACACGCAAATATAGGTCACGCATGGCGGCCGTAGTGCCTTGCGGCGCAACAAGTTGGCGAGAAAGTGGCCAGATAGCGGCTATCCGCCGTTAGAAGCCGATTACCGGGGGCTAGCACGCCATTCATTCGGGCCGGAAGAAACATGCTTCCGAGGGGGTGTTGTTATCGTCCGACGTTCTGTTTTCGGGACCTCCAGCGACGTTCGACGGAGCGGTTGCTCGGCTGGAGATTGGACATCCACCGCTTGGAGAAACTGCTCGGACGCGTTTTGCAGCACGAAGATCTCGCTCTTGGCGAGGGGATTCTTGGGGTCGCGGACCACAATAATGACTTCTCTCCCGTCTTTCATGCGGCGTTGCACTTCGTCCAACGCCGCTTGCTCGGCGGATGACAGCCTCGGCTCGGGATCAGCCAACGGCGATGCCCCCATCGCCGGCGGCATTTGCGTCGGCATCGACGGCGGATCGACCGCCACCAGGGCCCTTTTCGGCGATCGACTTTCCTGAGGCGCTGCGTAGACAAACGACAGTTTCTCCCGATCCAATTCGGCATAGACCGAATCCAATGCCGCGTACAAACCTTCCTTATCGGTTGGGTCGGCGGCGTTGCAGATCCCGATCAACCGTCCGTCGCTCGAGAACAGGCCGCCTCCGCTACGCCCTTCGACCGGCATTCCCTTCACTTGCAGGTTCGGCGGTCCCAGGAACTTGTCCAGCGAACTCACACTGCTGTTCCGCGCGCTGGGGCGATCTCCGTTGTTGCAACCGACACTGGTCACCGCATCGCCCGGCTGCACCTTGTAGCTCGGCGGAGCCACCCCAGCCACCGTCACGGGTCCCGGCGTGCGGATCCAGATCAATCCGATGTCGCGATCGAGGTCATAAGAGATCAGAGTCGCCGGGATCTTCCTGGCCGGATCCGGTCCGAACAGGTCCACCTCGATGAGGCCTTCTCCCTCGGAATCGCGGAAGATATGGCCGCAGGTCAGGATCAGTGCCTCGCCGTTGCGGGCGTCGATGATCGTACCCGATCCACACGAGCGCCCGTCGGGATCTTCAATGCGCAGCCGCACACTGGCCGCAATCAGCTTCGCTTCCGGGGAATTACTGGGCGGGCCGGGTGCGTCCCAATTGGGAGACACGGGCGGCTCGTTTGCTTCGGCAACGGATAATGGAGAGTTTCTATCGATCGGCGGGATCGGCACGGCCTGTTCCGGCTGGCCCGCTGGTTCGGAGGATACCAACGAGAACATTCGTTTCAACCGGCTGAAGGTCGTTCCGCCGACCACACGATCCACTTCCCGGCCGTTGACCAGCATCACATAGCATGGAAGGTTTTCCACGCCGTACTTCGCGGCCAACTCCTTGTCCCGGTCGACATTGATCTTCTTGACCGGAAATCCCTCGTCGGCCAGGGCCTCGACCGTCTCCGACATGGCCAAACAAGGACCACACCAGTCGGCGTAGAAATCCAGCAAAACCGTCTCGGACGGGGCCGAGAGCATGACGGCGACTAAAGCTGCTTGTAACGAGACCATGGGTTCCCTCCTGTTAGGTCGGGCTCGTTCGGAGGGCGCGGCGTGTCGGGCATCCACGCGTCATCGACAAACTGCCGACCCACGCCGTCGATGGCGCGGCCAGTCAGTCGGGATGAGACAGCGGGCAACCTCCGTGTTGCCTTCATTTGGGCCTGGCGTAACTGATCATTCTCGGAGCCAAACCGTTTTCGGCTCGTAAGAAAGACCAGCGGGTGTTACAACAGGCCGTGAAATCCTTTTCTTATCGCGGGTATAGAGTTGGGTCTTTGCGGGAGCGGTATTCTCTCCGGTATGGCCTTTCAGTACAAGCGCAACTTGGAGAAGTTTTCAGGAATTTCCCGATCCCGAAGAATGGGTAAATAGCGGCCAAAATGTCAAAAACATTGAAAATGCACCCGATTAAGGGGGGCGATGCCTAGTCAATTGACGGCACTTCACCCCGCTGCTATAC
>CAYYOX010000176.1:4895-6892 GCA_964473065.1 uncultured Planctomycetaceae bacterium
CATTTATTCCACGCATTCAGCCGCAAATCTTGCTTGATTGCTGTAACCGGCGTTGACTCATATCGTTGGTTGGAAGTATCCTCCCCCTGGCTCAAAAAATTGCTTTGACAGAGGGCCCCGGCGCGGTCATACTGGAGCATGAATCGTCAAGGTCACTGCCGGGCTAAGATGGCAGCAATCGTGATATGGCTGCCAGCAATGCTGGCAAAAGCCATTAGATGGGCACTTGGCGACGGGCTTCAGTGCAGCAAGGATGGCGAAACTGGAATCTCGGAGACGATTACGCTAATAGGGATCCTCCTGGCGATCGCCGTGACGTTCCTGGCAGCACTGCACGGCGACCAGGTCATCAAAACCATACACTTGTGCCTCTATGTGGCCGGCAGCCTCTTGCCGCTGGTCGCGATCGTGGGCATTATTCGAGCGACAAAACCCAAGGAAGGGGAGGACGAGAAGATGTTTCATTTCTACAACGACGCCACGATTCGGTATAGCCGCTGGGCAGCCGGATTCTGTGCGCTGCTGATCGCCTCGCTTGCCGGGCTCGTGCTAGCCAAGGCGCTCCCGGTTCGCGACAGCAAGCCGGTTCCACGCCCTTTGACGCCATCGGCGGCGATCCTGGGCACGTGGGATTACGATGATCACGCCAAGCTGATTGTCCGCTATGCCATTGACGAGAAGAGCTACCCGGAAGGCATCCCGGACCGCCTGGATTTAAGCGTGACCGTCAAAAAGTCGTTGCGGGACGCCTGGGAGATTTGGTCGCTTGATTTGCTGGAGAAGACTCCCGACGAAGACGAGCCGGAGCTTGTGACGAGCGTTCAACTTCATGTGGATGCCGCCACCCCGTTTGCCTGTCGCGAGTACTTTGCCGACTTCCGCAAGCCAGGGAAGTCCTACCTCGTGGAAATCTGGCTGCATGCGTTCAAGGGCCCCGACAAGGAAGCACCGACATGCGCAAAGGAGAACGAAGCGCAGGCACGCGCAAAGGATAAGGATATGGTCATGGAAGGAAAAGGATTGTCCGTCGCCGACAACCCCAAACCAAAATCCTCTCCATGAGCATACCGCTGACGCTTCTCTTGGTTTCCGCCCTCTCGGCGTCGAACGCAACCACGATCACCGTGCGCAGCAGCGAGAAGGACAGCTTCTCGCACAACAAGAAGGAAAACACGGTCGCGGGCGCATGGGTGGAGATTTCCAAAACGACGGAATTCGACCGGGCCGACCGGCTCTATCTGGATCAAACAGATGCCGACGGGCAATGTGTCACCGACAAGCTTACGCCACAGGTCAACCCGAACTTACGCGACGCGTATATACGAGTCTCGACGGACCCCAACAAACCGCCGGTTCTCCGCGGGCGCACGGCCGAATTCCATTGGACCAATAAGGGCGGCCATCCCACGGACGTGCGACTGACGTTTCCGTTAAGAAAACGGACCGAGGCCCGCAGGGCGATCGAGACTACTCGCCCCGTGCTCGTGTGGGCGGAAAGGTGGGTCTGGGATCCAACGATCGGCTGGTACGTCGAACAGTATCAGGTATACAGGTCCATGCCCACGTGCGTCAGTCGGGATGGTGCCTCAGGCACGCAAGGGTATCAGGTATACAGGTCCGTGCCCACGAGCGTCAGCCGGGATGGCGCCGCGGGCACGCAAGGGACAGTTACCGTGCGCTGGCCGACCTGCGACCGTGCGTCCCAGGTGCCAGCCTATTATAGCCACCAACCTGTTTACCAGCCGGCCTATTGCCCGCCGCCGTCGCTGCTCTGGTGGTTGGGGTTCTAAGTCGATCGTTCTTGGCCTGCTTCGTCGATCGTCACGACCGAAAGCCTATCCGATAGCCTTTGCCGTACCCTTTCCGAGCTCAATCACCGGGCTTTTCTCAGCGAATGTCGGTCAATGATTCTAATCCTGTGAATTTCCCGATCCCGAAGAATGGGTAGATCGCGGCCAAGAGGTCGAAAAACATGCGGAACCCACTCGATTAAGGGG
>CAYYOX010000176.1:6902-11277 GCA_964473065.1 uncultured Planctomycetaceae bacterium
GGCGCGTGCGGAGGGGGCGGACTGTCGAACATCCCCGCGTCATCGACAAACTGCCGGGGCGCACCGTCGAGGGCGCGGCCAGCCAGTCGGGATGAGACAGCGGGCAACCTCCGTGTTGCCTTCATTTTGGCCCAGCGTAACTGATCATTCCCGGGGCCGATTCATTTTCGGCTCGTAAGAAGGACCGGCGGGTGTTACAACAGGCCGTGAAATCCTTTTCTTATCGCGGATTCAGAATTCGGGTCTTGTGTGGGAGCGGTATTCTCTCTGGTATGGCCTTTCGACACAAGCGCAACTTGGCGAAGTTTTCGGGAATTTTCCGATCCCGAAGAATGGGTAAATCGCGGCCATGAGGTCGAAAATATTGGTAATCCACCCGATCGAGGGGTCGCTGCCCAGTCAATTGACGGCGATTTTCCCCGCTGCTATACTGCGCTTTTGTCGTTTCCAGGGCACACTCGAATTATCGAAGAAGGTTGCCAAATGTCGCAAGAACGTCGATTCATATCCGCCCACGAGGCTCGGGAGCCGTTTTTTGTGGGGATCGATCTGGGCGGGACGAACATCAAGGTTGGCGTGGTCGATGATACGGGCCGGCCGCTCTCTTGGTTGAGCATTCCGACCGAGCCGGACAACGGACCCGAAGATGCGGCCCGACGCATGGGCGAGGCCGTCAAGGAGGCCGTTGCGCAGGCCGGCCTGGAACCGTCGGCCGTGGCTCGTGTGGGGCTCGGCTCGCCGGGGACTATGGATATACCAGCCGGGAAGTTGCTCAAGCCGGTCAACCTCAAGGGCTGGGACGACTTCCCCATTCGCGATCGGGTGGCCCATCATAGCGGACTGCCGGTCACTTTCGCCAACGATGCGGGCGCGGCCGCCTATGGCGAGTTCTGGATCGGCGCCGGACGAGAGTTCCACAGCATGGTCCTGTTCACTCTGGGAACCGGCATCGGGTGCGGCATCATTATCGGCGACCTCTCGATCGACGGCGAAAACAGCCATGGGGCCGAATGCGGGCACATCATCGTCGACTGCAAGAAAGACGCCCGCGTGTGCGGATGCGGTCAACCGGGGCACCTCGAAGCCTACGCCAGCGCCACGGCCGTCATCAAACGTGCCCGGCAGGCGCTCGACGACGGGCAAGCCAGTTCGTTGACCGAGCGTTTGGACCAAGGGGCCGAACTGACGCCCAAGCTGCTGGCCGAGGAGGCCGAAAAGGGCGACAACCTCTCGATGGAGATCATCCTCGAAGTGGCCCGATTCATGGGCATCGGCATCGTCAACCTGATGCACACGATCGACCCCAACGGCGTGCTGCTCGGCGGAGCCATGACCTTCGGCGGCAACCAGACCGAACTGGGACGCACGTTTCTAGGCCGAATCAAGGAAGAGGTTGGCCGACGCGCGTTTGGCGTGCTGGCCGAGCGAACGGCGATCGACTTCGCCACGCTCGGTGGGGATGCCGGATATATCGGCGCCGCCGGACTCGCCCGGGTGGAACATCTGGCGAAGTAGGGCCTCGAGTTTGTAGGAGGCGACTCCCGTCGCCGACACGCGCTCCCCGTGTTTCTATCGGCGACAGGAGTCGCCTCCTACAAGGGGACCAGTGTTCGTTGCAAAGCCGCAAGCGGCCTATTGGATGATCGCCAGGCGTTGGCCGACGGTGATCGGTTCGTCTTCGTCGACCAACTTTTCGATCAGACGGCCATCGACCGGTGAAGGCAGGTCGACCGTCGCGGGGCCGGCCAGGATCTCCAGCACGGGATCTCCCTCGGCCACCCGATCGCCCACTTCGATCAACCATAGGCTGAGCGTGATCGGCGTTTCGTCCATTCCCAGATCGGGTACGGTAAGCTCGTTTTTCGGCATGGTTCAGTGTGGTTGGATCATTTCTCGGGCGTGATAACTTGATCGGACCAGCGGGCCGGACGCTACTTGGGTGAATCCCATTCGTCGGGCCAATTCACCCAATCGATCGAACTCTTCCGGCTCAACGTAGCGGACGACCGGCATTTGGCCCGGCGAGGGCTGCAAATACTGCCCCAAGGTGAGCATCCGGCAGCCCGACTGCAACAGGTCGGCCAGCGTATCCAGCAGCTCGTCGGTTGTCTCGCCCAACCCCAGCATCAGCCCGGTTTTCAATTTCAGCGCCGGGTCCTTTTGTGTAATTCGCCGGAACATATCGAGCGTCCAGCGGTAATCCGCCTTGCGGGTGCGAACGACAGAGTAGAGCCGCGGCACAGTCTCCGTGTTGTGGTTATAGACATCTGGGCCGACTTCTAGCAAACGATCCACTGCCGCCGCGTTGCCCGCAAAATCCGACGGCAAAACTTCGACCGTAGCCCTGGTTGTCCGGCGAATTTCCGCGATTGTCTGACAAAAGTGCTCGGCCCCGCCGTCGGGCAAGTCGTCGCGCGTGACGCAAGTAATCACCACATGTTTCAACCCCAACTCGGCGGTCGCCCGGGCCACGCGTCGTGGTTCGTCCGGATCGACCGGTCCGGGTCGACCGGTTCTCACGCTACAGAAACGGCACGCCCGCGTGCAGACCTCGCCGAGAATCATGAACGTGGCCGTCTTCTCGGCGTAGCACTCCATGCGGTTGGGACACTTGGCATGATCGCAGACCGTATCGAGCCCCAGTTGCCCGATCAGTTTGGCCGTAAAGTGGTTCGCATTGCCCTTAGGCACGTTCCGCTTCAGCCAACGAGGCAGCGATTTTCGATTGCGGTCAGGCATTAGAACCTATCGTTTAGCGGTCGTCGGCACGACGACCAGAACATGTAGGGTGAAACTATGGAAACGGAGGCCGAGCCGCGTTGGCTTTGTCCTTGAAAACGTGGTAAACCAAGGGTTTGTGTTTCTTCAAACAGTTGGTTTCCACAAAAGGAGCAAAACCATGAAGTACGTCGGCGTCGACCTCCACAAACATGTTATCAAGATTTGCGTGGTGCAAGTAGTGGATGGAAAGCGAAAAGTGATCATCCGTCGGAAGTTCGCCTGCAATGAAACCGCGACCATCCGCGACTTTTTCCAGCGACTGAAACAATTCCAGGTGGTCGTCGAGGCCACCGCCAGTTACGAGTGGTTTTTCCTGCTGGTCGACGATCTGGCGGATCGGGTGATACTGGCCCACCCAAAAAAGCTCCGCGTGATTGCCGAAAGCACGCGCAAGACCGACAAGATCGACGCGGAGGTGTTGGCCACCTTTTTGGCCTTGGACATGATTCCGGAAGCCTACCGACCTTCCCCGCGAATCCAACAGTATCGCGTATTGGTGCGGCATCGGCGTTGGACCCAAAGCCGGATCACGGCGAACAAGTGCAAATTGCGAAACAAGCTGGCCCATTACAATGCCGACATCGCGGAACTGTTCACCCGTCGGGGGCAACAATACCTGGCCAATCTGGCCGTCAGCGAGGCGGACCGGTTTGAAATCGAAAAGCTGAACGAGCAATTGGACATGTTCAAGCGTCAACTCGCCGAAGCGGACCAACAGTTGCGGGATTTTGCCAAAACAGCGCCCCTTTGGGAACGTGAGGCCCGCGCGGTGTTGGCGAGCATTCCACAGGTCGGGCCGGTGACGATCGACGTGGTGCTCAGCGAATTGGGCGACTGGCGACGTTTTCGCTCGGCCAAGGCCGTGGTGGCCTACGCCGGCCTGGCGCCGGGCGTGCGACAAAGTGCCGGGAAGTGCCACGCAATGCACATTACCAAGGAGGGTTCGCGGCTGTTGCGTTGGGCCATGGTAGAAGCGGCTTGGCGGTTGGTAGGTCGTTCGCCGCGGTGGCGTCGGATATTCCAGCAGTTGCACGCCAGCACCGGATCGAAGAAAAAGGCGATTGTAGGCGTGGCCCGCCGCCTGCTGTGCGTGATGTTTTCGATATTGCAGTCGGGCCAGGCCTATCGCTTGGTGGCATAAACCAAAGAACCAACCATGAATTACAGAACAAAACCGAACCTCGGCGGACCTCCGCTCGGCTCGACAAACGGGGCTTAGAGAAACCCCCGGATAGACCGTTTTCAAAGTACCCAGGAGATCATTAAGCGAATAGGCAGAGCGTGTTGATACTTTCAGCGACCCCGACTCCGACCCTGTAGGCGATCCTCGACGATCGACCCTCGTTAGGGTGAATGGCGGCGCTGCATTGAATTCCGTTTTCATGGCGACGTCGGCTTTCCGGCGATCCCGAATAGATGGTTGAGCAACACGCCTCTGGCGGCTCGTAGAAAACCCCCCACGCTCCGCCTATCCTCGCTACCCAGAATCAAACAATCAAGAAACACAAATTCACCACTTGACGAAACCGTTTCCATAGATGGGTCGAGGAACGAAGACCCACGCGTCAAGAAAATGACACCGCGCATATCCGCG
>CAYYOX010000177.1:0-11240 GCA_964473065.1 uncultured Planctomycetaceae bacterium
TGCCGTTACAATGCGTGCATACGGTTCTTTCCCCTTTCCACCCGAAAGGAACCCCACACGTGCTGACTTCCCCAACCTATCACGAACACAGCCTGGCCGCCGAGGAGACGATCCGCTCGGCCTTCGAGTTTCGCAACGAGACGGCGCCCTATCTGGTCTACGATGTGAACTACTGGCTCTTCGGCGACCTCGAGGAAAACATCCCGTTGGACTATTGCGACGAAGATCCCGGCAGCATGATCGGCTACCAGACAGATCGCATCGAGCAGCACATGCAGTCCTACAAGGACGTTTATATTCCCTTCCTGATGCCCTGGTACGGCACGGGTGTGTTGGCCTCGGGGTTCGGCGTGGATGTGAAGTTTCAGGATTATATGGACCCGGCGGTCGAACTGCCGCCGATTGACGAGATCGAACAGCTCAAAGACCTCAAGCAGCCCGACCCCGAGAAGGACGGGCTGATGCCTCGCGTGCTGGGCACGATCCGCCAGATGCGGGAAAAGACCGACCTGCCCGTCGGTGTGACCGACTGCCAAGGACCGTTGACCACGGCCCTGCAGATCATCGGCTACGACAAGATGATCTACTGGATGTACGACCACCCCGAGTTGATCCACGACCTGATGCAACGCGTCACCGATGCCCTGATCGACTGGGTGCGATGCCAAAAGGCCGCGGCCGGACAGAGCCCCGACGACGACGCCTACATCCTGGGGATCAAGATTCCCAGCGGCTTAGGCGGCGTGTGGATCTCTGACGACGACAACGTGATCTTCGGGCAGGACCTCTATCGCGAGTTCGCCGTGCCCTACAATTCCCAAGTCCTCAAGGCGTTCGGCGGCGGGTGTATCCACTATTGCGGCAATGCCACCCAGCACATCGACAACTACCTGCAAACCGAAGGCCTGCGAGGGATCCACAACCTCAATCTCGACGACCTCGACGGCGCCGCTCGGATGCGAGCCGCTCTGGCCGAGAAGAAACTCGTCTACATGACGGCCGACTTCAACGTCAGCGACAATTACATCGAGGAGTACTACGAGATGCTCTTCAAGAAGCTGGGCACTGAAGGACTGATCGTAGCCGCCTACATTGCCCCGGCCATCACCTTAGCCCAAGGCCAATACGGCGCCGGCCAACGCGACCGCCAACAAGTCGGCCGAACCATCCAGCAAGCCATCGAAAAGTTCAACCGGAACTGATCCCACGCGTACCGTTTAGCGCGTACCGTTTAGCGGTCGCCGGCACGGCGACCAAAGAACGTTTAGCGGTCGGGCTTGCCCGACGTTTTTCGAAGTGGGGAAATGGTTGTTGTTACTGGGCGCGACCAGCGGTCGCGGCTTTATATTACTCTTCGATGCTGGTGGCTTCGGCGGTGGGGAAGTTCTCGGGGATCGGCGTGGTACACTTACCGTTGGCGAGCCATTCGCACGCGCGGTATAGGTAGACCTTGAACCCGACGCACTGCATGGTTTGCAGGCCGCCCACATGACCCATCAGGTTCGTGACGACCTTGCCCTGCCCGTAAGGCGCCCAGAAGACCATCGGCTCGTGCTTGCCGGTGCCGCCGTTGTTCGGATCGGAATAGGCCGTCACTAGGATGTTGATGTTCTCGGCCGGGCCGCGCTGCCCGTGATAGAGTTCGTCGTGCTTGTGCATCCAAGTGACCGGCATACCCTGAGTTATCGGATGCTTGGTGTCGCGCGTGATCATGATCCAGTCGTATTGCCCGCCATGGCCCATGCCGCGTCCTTCGCCCGGGTTCTCGCGAACGGTCTTGCCGTCGTCGTCGACATAGTGGCTGTAGCAGAAGTCCTTGCCGCGCCACAGCAGCGCGATCATCTGCTCCTACTCTTTCCCACCGCCAACCGAGTTGTTGGCCGCATGGATCCCCTGCACGCCGCCGCCGCCGCGACCGTAATCGAGATAGTCCTTCTGCACGCGCTCAGGCCACATCTGACCGTTGTAGTCCAACACGACGCAATCATAGTCGGCAAACTTCGGTTGCCAAGCGTCCCAAGCCTCGGCCGGCGCACCGCGTTCGGGCGTGTTGTAGACGGTCGCCTCGATGTGGTCCGCTTCGTTCAACAATTTCGCCATGAAGGGCGTCGACTTCTTCCAATCGTGGTTATTCTGCCCGCCAATGATCATCACCTTGATCGGCTCCTCGGCCGCAGCCGTCGAACCAAGCAACACGGCAACCGCACAAAGACCGCACAACAACAGAGACGTCCACGTTTTCATCAGTAAGTCCTCCAAGTTGGGTGTTGGAATTATAAAGCCGCGACCGTTGGTCGCGCCTCCGTCAAGTCGCGACTACCTCAAAGCGCGACCAACGGTCGCGGCTTTATAGGACGACCAACAGTCACTGCTCGATAGCGGTCAGCAACTGCTTGATCGCTTCATGATACTGCCTATTGAGTTGAGCCACCACCCCCAGATCGCCCCGATTGCGGACGTCCCGGGCATATTCTTCGATCGCGGCACGGGCCAGATCGAGCGACTGGCGGACATGTTCCGCGGCGGCCGTTCTTGCCTGGTCGATGCCCGACTCGCGGCCGACCTGATCGAACGTGATGAACGCTTGATTCAAGGCCAACATCGATTCGAGGTACAACTGCCGAAATTCGATACGATTGATCATCAGCCGCAACCCACGTCGGCCTCGCCCGTCGAGTTGTTCGTATATCTTTTTGAGCCGCTGCACGGCCTGTTGATCCGTATCGAGGAGTTGGCGTTGTTGCTGAAGCAGAATGCCGGCACGCTCGACGGTTCCTTTCCAGGCGTCCGCGTCGAGTTCTTCCGCAGTGCTCGGCAGGTCGGGCATGGCCAACGACATCCAACCGGCGCCCAGCAGCATCGGCCGATAGTCGGCGGGCGTGGCCGACGGCAGGGTCATCTCCAGTTGGTCGTACTGCCGGAACACCTCGACGACTTCCGGCACGGCCTTTTCGCCATACAGCCGCCGCACGTAGTCTTCGTAGAACCGCTCGGCGGTCAGTTCCGCGTTCCAGGCGAAATCGGCCAGGTAGCGGAGGTTGTGCTCGACGCCCGAGAGTTTCCAGCCCAAGAGCGTCACGCCCTCGACGCCGAACTGGGCACACTGCCGGTACATCTGCTCCTGCCAAGAGACGCGGAATTGGGGGAACCACTGGTTGCCGTCGAATTCCCACCAGTCGATCATCCAGGCCCGACGTCCGCCGGCCGTCACGCGATAGCCGGGCATCTCCTTCAGCGAATGGTTCATGTAGGCCGCGTTCAGCGAAGCGAAGATCGGTTCCCGGGGATAGTCGGCGTCGATGCCCGGGAAAAGGTGCTGGATGTCCCAGCCGCCGGTGGCCAGCCGGGAACGTTCCTCGGGCGTCAGTCGGTTGGCCACTTCGCGGAACAGGTAGGCATAGTCGATGTCGCCCTCGGCGTCGGGCCGCGACCAATGGGCATACTTCTGGCGCATTTCGGCCGCACCCGGCTCGCGACCTACCTTGCGACACATGGGCCCGCCGCCTTCGTGTTGCCACATCCAGTAGTAATCCGACTTCGGATAGGTCTCGACCAGCGTGCGGTAGCGCTGCAAGGAGAGTTCGACGTTGTGCGGTTGCAACGGGTCGAGTTGGTTGATCCCGCCTTGGGCCATGTCGCCGCCCTTGTCGGTTAGGATCGGATCGCCGCCGACCGGCTGCATCAGCGAGAAGCCAACCACCGTGGCCATGCCGCGAGCTTGGGCGTAGTCGATCACCTGCCGCATCAACTCCTGGCAGGCCTCGGCCTGGGCCCGGGGGTCGCCCTGGTGGTTGATATACTCCTGCGTGCCGAAGATCTCAAGCTCACCGAACGCCTGTTGACCAATCGACTCGGCCGTGGGGAATTCGATTGTCGGATTGGCACACCACGCGGGATCGACCCGTTGGCCGTGCCACTGCTCCGTGTAATAAGCGATGCCCGGATAGAAGTGGAACTGGAGCATGTTGAACTTCATGCGGACAGCCCGACCGATCAGCCGCTGATAGTCTTCCAGGTTGTAGCCCGACATGCCGCAGAGGAAATTGTCCCACGGCAGCAGGCCGCGATACTTGAACACGGGCGCCTTGCAGAGATCGAGCGGTTGAATCTTGAACTCTCGCTTGGCCGGCAGGCGGTCATTGCTGATCTGGAAGTAGGCCCCGTAGGACTCCAGCAGTTCGTAGAGGCCGTAGAGCACGCCCTGTTGGGTTTCAGCCGCCAGATAGATCACGCCGTCGACCGTTTTGATCGCGAACCCCTGGTCGGCGTTCTTGCCTTGCGGCAAACGGATCGCGCCCTGCTCGAGGGCTTGCTTGATCCGCGGATTACCGCCCGGCGTGCCGAGGATCATATCCGACCGCTCGTCGGCTTCGCAAACTTCCACGGGGTTGATAAACATTGTCCCGAACAACCCGACCAATTCTTCCGTCACAACTTGCCCCAAACCCTCGTCGAGTCCGGCGGCGTCGACCCGGACTGCCGGGAAGACCTCCCGGCCGTCGCGCGGCGGGACCAACTCGGTGGGCTCGATCCGGCCGCGGATCAACTGCCCGCCCATGCCGGCCAGCCAGAGATAATGGTCGCTGGGCAGCCCTTCATAGGTGAGAAACGGGTTCTCGCCGACCGGCGGGTCGTTGGTGCATTTGAAGATGGCCGTGCCTTCGTCGATCTCGTCGAACATGGCCTGGTAGATCATCGTGGCGCCGACGTTTTTGGCTTCAACGTACTGCCGCCACAGAAATTGGCCCTTGTGGCGCGGGATTCGGTCCAATCGGTGGTGCGGCTGCATGTTGTGCCAACTGAAGCCGGGAAACACGACCGGCATGTAGTCCTTGCCGTGCTCGGTACACCAGGCCATGTCGGGCTTCCAGCGTGTTTCCACATGGCTGGGTAAGTCTTCCATTTCGCCGAACCGGCCCACGTTCCAAGGACTGATGACATGGGCCATCTGCAGAACCTCGTGAACGGCCGGGTCGTCGAGGCAGTCGTGCTTGAGCGTTCGCCACCCGGCCGGTACGCCCAGCATGACCGTCAGACCGCCATACTTCGGGTTGGCGGTCAGGAACTCCATCAACGCCTTGGTCGCCTGGGCGTCGAAACGGCGATGCGTGAAGCCAATGCCCCACAACGCAATCACCGGACGGCACTCGTGTTTCAGATAGGCCCGGTCTGAGGTGATCTGCATCCGATCGACCAGCCGCTTCCAGTCGATCATGAAGTGCTCGATGGCCGGGGCATCGAAGTGCATGTCGTACATCACGGCATAGGTCCGCCCGTGCCGGTTGGCCCCTTCGCGGCAGTGCGTCAACACGGTGTTCGCATGGTGCAGATGGCCCAGGCCGTCGGGTCGCGGCGTGAACCGTTGTACGAACACGCCGTCGATGCCGAACTGCTGCATCCACTTGAAATGTCGCAGCACCGTGTTGCGGTTCAGGGAACTGAAGACTTGGGCCACCCGGCCGTCGGCATGGCGGAAGGCGGTCGCGAACTTCTCGTCGTCGTCGAACTCGCTCAGGTCGGGCCAAAGGTCGATCGAGCAGCGGCCCGGCTTGAACCGACCGCCTCGACCGTAATGGATCCAGCCGCGCCCATGCCCATCGCCTTGGGCGGCAAACCATCCCTGGTAGCCGCACATCACCTTTCCGCAAAGCGTCGACGCGTCGACCCCCGGCTCGGTCGGACCGGCGTAAGGACCCATGGCGTCGAGGACCTGTTGTTGCGTGCGATCCTCGGCAAAACTGATCGCGGTTATCAACAGCACGGCAAGCGTGGCCGCCGGTAGCAGTGCAATGAGGTGTTTCATGGGTGGGTATTTTTGGCGTGGTTCATTGCAAAGCCGCAAGCGGGCTTACAACCCAATCTACGCTGCGCGAAACTCGGTTACAAGAGTTGGGCGCCACCCGACGCACTGGGTTGACCCGAATCACTGAAACTGGCAAACTGGCCTGTGAATAGCATCGCTGGAACTCTGTAACATGTTCCACGGCAAGGACTTGCGTCACTGGCACGGCTTCAGGTGGCTGCCGTGCCGGACATTGTAGTTAAACAGCTCTTGTCTGATGTCCGATAGAGAGGTAGAATAGAAGTGGCAACGGTCAGGGCGTTCGAGATGAAAGCGGTCAAGGTCTGGTTCTGGTCGGAGGACCACGAACCGCCCCATTTCCACGCCAAGAAGAGCGGCGAGTGGGAAGTGAAGGTCTGGTTCCTCCTTGTACCAAGCCAAATGATCGAAGTCGTGTGGAGTGAGAAGAAACCATCGAGCACCACGCTCAAGAACCTCCGTACCTTGGCCGAGCGGCATCGCGCTGAGTTGCTCGAACAATGGAGCGCAATTCACGAACCCCGAGCGTAACCATGACGACAAGAACGGCCGAGCCTCCAAGAACCTCCAAGTCGCGACCAGCGGGCCGATCCGCCAAGACCGTCCGTTTGGTTGTCACCAACGCCGACTACGGCAGCATGTGCAAGGCCTTTGTCCGCGGGTTGCCTGCCAGATCCAAGTCGAAGTTGGAGATGTTGACCTATGCGAGTTGGAACGACGTGGATTTGGGAACGGCGCACGCAGCTTTGGACCGGCCGACGTTCTTTGTGTCGCGCGTGGCGGACATTCCCGAGCGGATTCCGGCCAAGGCGCGAACGGCCAAACAGGCCAAGCACCTCTTGTTCGCCGAGGGCTTGCCCGTCGAAGCTCTGGCCTCGCGGTTACCCCGTTTAGACATCCGCGACGCCCAACGGCTTCACATTGCCCGAGAACGCGAACCGCAGCAGATTGCCAACATCGTGTATCGTCTGGTCCGAGGGATCACACAAGGCGACGGACCGCGACGGATCGTGGACGCTTGGCTCGAGGATCGGACACTCGTTTTGCTCTGCCCGGCGTTTCAACGTTTGGCCGTTCCGCTTGACAAGTTGGAAAAATACATCGGTTCGCAAGAGACCGACTTCCGAGCGTTCGAGATCGACGAGGACGGCAGTTTTCTCTACTGGCCGCACTCGGACACGCATCTCGGATGGGAGCAGTTCGCCCAAATGACCGACCCTACGAGAGCGCTTGCCGTGGAACAAAAGAAGCAAGCGTTTAACCGGCGATACGGTGCTGCGATTCGAGCGTTCCGAGAGCAGGCCGGTTTGAAACAGGTCGACGTGACCGGTATCACCGAGCGCAACCTCCGCCGGGTCGAGCACGGGCAACTGGCCGCTACCAAGACAACGCTCGAAGCGCTGGCAGAGGCCCACGGCATGGACTTGGAGACCTATTTGAAGGAGTTGGCCGACATGGTCGCTTAGTTTCTGCAAAGCCGCAAGCGGGCTTACATCAACTGCCACTCGCTGGTCGTCACGACGTAGATGCCCAGCAGTAGGTTGGTTATGGCGTGGGCGACGACGCAGTCCCAGATGTTGCGGGTTCTCAGCAATAGCCAGGTGACCATCGAGAACCATACGGCGGCGGCCAACATTTCAGCCGGGTGCATCAGCATGGGCACGACCGTCGCGGCGATGACGGCTGCCAAACTGGCCTGACCGATGGGCGCCTCGGACCATTGGTCGCTGGCCATGAACCGCATCAAGAAGCCGCGCAAAAAGAACTCCTCGATCAGAGCCACCACCACGACTAGCCCGAAGAAGCGGATCGCCAAAAAGCCCCAGGCCAAGGCCGGGCGGTCGGCAAGCTGTTCGAGCGGATTATAGCCGGGGCGTGCGCCCAAGCTAAGTAGCACGTCGAGCTTGACCGTCTTCAATAAAGGCTCGACGTTCAACCGGCACAGTCCGACCCAGACCACGACCCCCGCCACGCCGACCGCCACAGCCAACGGACTGACGCGCCAGGGAAACTGCCGATAGCCGGGCAGTACGAACACGACCGCCGCCGCGGTCAGGGCGATCTTCAACGTGTAGATCAGCGGGTAGTAGGCATACGGAACGGCCAGGAAGCCGGTCGATGGCTCGAGCGTCGGCTCCAGCGTGCCAACCGCCATGAAGACCAACAACGGCAAGAGGAACGTCAGCCAAGGATGCTTCGCAAGCAGTACACTGCGTCCGTGTTCTGGGGAGGAGGACTTCATTGGTGTATCTTGTTTCCTGCTGTGAAAGAACGTCGGCAAGGTAAGACCACTAAACGAGTTTTGTATTACCCATAGCCTACCCGGGCGGAGGGCGTCTGGCAATAGGTGGCCCCTCGTTTTCGACGATCGGCGTCCAATCGCTTGCAAATCGGGCCCAAATATGGTCTTCTACTGGATACAGTGGGCGCGCCCTTGAAGGAAGAAACGAAAACCAACCATGAAGACGGTCCGTGGCACAATCTGGCTGCTGATTCTGGCGATCCCGGCTTTCGCACGGGCGGAGCAGATCGACGTTTCGTCGACTTACAACGACGAACCGTTCTCGTATCGCATGGAGCTGCAATCCCGGAAGTTGGGGTCGCGGAAGCCCGGCTATCGGATCTATCGATTGACGTATCCCTCGCCCGTGGTCTCGCCGGTCGAGCAGAACAACACGGTGCCGGCCGATTACTATCTGCCCGAGGGGATCGCCCCGGAAGACGCCAAGCGACCGGCCGTGATCTGCATGCACATCCTCGAAGGCAATTTCGAACTGGTCCATATCACCTGCTCGGTGCTGGCGTCGCGTGGGATTCCGGCGGTGATGTTCAAGTTGCCCTACTATGGCGAACGCTCGATGCCGGGCGGTCGCCGGGCCTTGGCCTCGAACCCGACCTTGTTTGTCGAGTCGCTCACCCAGGCCCAGGCCGACGTGCGGCGAACGATCGACGTGCTGGCCTCGCGTCCGGAAGTGGATCCCCGACGGATCGGGATCACCGGCATCAGCTTAGGCGGGATCGTGGCCGCCACGGCCGCCGGCGCCGAGCCTCGGTTGAACAAGGCCGCACTGATCCTGGCCGGCGGACATCTGCGGCACATCATCGACCATGCCCGCGAGACGCGTGCCGTTCGACAAACGATCGAAAAACTCCCTCCGTCGCAACGGGCCGAGTTGGAAAAGGCACTGCAAGAGGTCGATCCGCTGCAGCATGCGGCCGGGTTGCGCGATCGGGCCCGGGCCGGCAAGGTCCTGATGATCAATGCGGCCGAGGACGAGGTGATTCCCCGCGTGTGTACCGAGAAACTGGCTGCCGCGTTGGGTATCTCGGACCGCGTGATCTGGCTGCCCGGGTTGGGACACTACACGTCCTTGGCCTCGTTGCCGGAAACCCTGCGGAGGACGGCCGATTTCTTTGGCGAGGATCTACCGCCGGAAGTGAGAAACCGGCCGCCGGTCGTGCCCGAGTCCGGCCCGCTGTTGACGGTCGTGACGCTGATGCGGCAGGTCGGCGCTCTGGCGGTTGCGGAGCCGTTGCCCGGCCGGTGTCATGTGGTCGACTTGCAGATCGCCGTTCGACTGAAGGACGGCGAGGAACATACGGGCGAGTTGCGTTTTGTTCGCGGTCGCTCGCCCCGGTTCAGTTTACGCTGCCGATTGCCGGTGGTCGGTCGAGTGGCCGCCGGACAGGGGGCGTATCCCTGGATGGCGTCTGGCGAAAAGCTCGTACTGCGCGGCCTGCTCGACGAAGACGACCTGCCGAAGAACCCGCTGAGCCTGATCCGACGCGAAGACCTCTTGAAGCTGCAAATGCTCGACGGGATCGTGGCCGCCGTGACGATGGTTCCCGAGACGATCGAGAAATGGATTACGGTCGAAGAGGCCAAGTCGGACGACGGCAGCCCGATCATCCGCATCGTTCGCAACGACCGAAAGCAGGACCATCTCGAGCTGAAGTTGAAGGAGGACGGCCGCACGCCCCGTCAGCTTGTCTTTAATGTCGAGGGCGTGCAAGGCACGATCACGTTTCACACGTGGCAGTTCGACACCCTCGCCAACGACGCCCTATTCGAAGCACCTGCCGAACTACCGATCCGCGAGATCGACGCCGCCGACCTCTACCGCATGTTCTCGGCCATATTCAGCTTCGCCGCCGCGGCTCTGAGATGAAACTCCTTCCCCAGCCGCTTGCGGCTTTGCAGGAGCAAAGTGGAGCGGCAGGCAGTTCCAACCCTTGCTTCACTATCCGGCCCCGCCAGTTCGGTCGGTGCACGATGACTTACTCGTACACGGCAGCCGCGGCCTGCAAGCTGCCTGCGTTGATCGCGACTCCTTCGGCTTTGAGGATCGTCTCTAAGGCCGACAGGAACAGGGTCACGTTGCGACGGCAACAGGCTTCTCCCATCAGGCCCACTCGCCAGGCCTTGCCGGCGAAGTCACCCAGTCCACCGCCGATCTCGATACCGAAATCCTTCAACAGCGACCCGCGGACGAGCTTGTCGTCGGCGCCGTCGGGAATGTTGATCGTGTTGAGCATCGGCAGACGATCCGCCGATGCGACGACCATCGAGAGTCCCATCGCCTCGATGCCGGCCACCAAGGCGCGGTGGTTAAGCTGATGTCGCTCGAACCGGGCTTGCAATCCTTCCTCGGCAATCATGCGAACCGCTTCCCGCAGGCCGAAGATCATGTTGATCGGGGCCGTGTGATGGTACGCCCGACTGCCGCCCCAGTAATTGGCGACCATGTTCATGTCGAGATACCAACTAACAACCGGAGTCTTGCGGTTTTGAAGCGTATCGAGACCCCGCGGGCTGAACGATACGGGGGCCAATCCGGGCGGACAGGAGAGACACTTCTGGGTCCCGCTGTACACGGCATCGATGCCAATCTGATCGATCGCCACCTCCATGCCGCCTAAGGAAGTGACCGCATCGACTAGAAACAGAGCGCCGGATTCTTGGGCAATGGCGGCCAAATCTTCCAGCGGCTGGCACACGCCGGTGGAAGTCTCCGCGTGAACGACCGCCAGCACCTTGGGGTTGCGACCTTTGACTGCCTTTTGGACATCCGCCGGATCGATCGTCTTTCCCCACGGGGCGTCGACCCGGATGAGTTCTCCGCCGATGCGTCCGACGATATCCGACATGCGATTGCCGAACACGCCGTTGACACAAACCACGACCTCGTCGCCCGGCTCGATCAGGTTGACGAAACAGGTCTCCATGCCGGCGCTTCCGGTTCCGGAGACGGGGATGGTCAATTGGTTGTCGGTCTGGAAGAGGTGTCGCAGCAGTTCCTGCGTTTCATCCATTGCCGCTAGGAAGTAAGGATCCAGATGGCCAATGCACGGGGCCGAGATGGCCCGCAACACCCGATCCGATACGTCACTGGGCCCCGGCCCCATCAGCACCCGACGC